>CAMJKR010000078.1 GCA_946406415.1 uncultured Selenomonadales bacterium
TATGCGGGGAGGGGCATAATAAGCTGCGTTATGCTCTTATTGGGCTTGCGCCGTATATTTTCCACTATGATTTATCAAGTACTCAATACGTACAAGTAGCAATATTGCGACAATTTATCGCTTTCAAAGACTTGCATAATTTTTCTATGTCCACCGATGTTTATGAGAAATTTTTTCGCAAAGAATGGTTGAATAAAAAATTACCCTTGGAATCGGTTGATCCCAATAATCTGCTTGAGGCTAAAGTAAACCGTAGCATGACTAAGGAAGAAATTGCTTCTAATATTGCTATTAGTCCTTGGGCTGGAAAATCTTATCCCGAAACCCGCAACGAGAACATAAAAATTTTAGACGATTATTTAACGCTGTGCGAAGAAAATAATATTCGCCCTGTGATGTTTACTATGCCCGTGACGGAAAAACATATGGGAGCTTTTAATAAGCAAATGCTAGCCGAGTTCTGGTTGGACAAGCTTTAAGTAAACACCCCGCCGCACGATTTTTCGATGGTTACAATCTACAAGGATTCACTTATGCAGATTTTTTTGATCACACACATTTAAACGCTTATGGCGCGGCGAAGTTCAACACATATTTAAATGATTTTATTAAGCAACTTGACAACGGAGGTTGATAAAATGAACGTATTACTTGTAACCACAGCGAACAATTTGGCAGAAAAACTTAATGCCTTAAATCCCGAACTCGAATATGCAGCGATTGTTACTGACGATGTTGAAGCCGCGAAAAAAACTTTGGCGCAAATCGGCTTGACGAAAAATGTTATTTGTTCAATGGATGAACTTCCAAAGTGTGTTGAGCATCTTCGGTACGATTATACTATCTGTGTGCAAGACCATTTTTATGACTGGCAAATAAATAGATTAGAAGGCTTGCCGGCGGAAAAAATAGTTTCCTTTGCTGAATTAGCAACCGTAAGAAATTGGGAAACGGAACGCCAATTAAGATACTATAAAGAGCACGTTCAGGATTTCGAGATGTTCGTCACGGGAGCAAGTTACATAATGTATGGAATAAACGGTAGATATTTCAAATATAAAACGTCTAATTTTGCAAGACCTAGTCAAGATTTATACTATAACTTTCAGATTGCAAAATCTGTTATGCTATTTGAAAAAATGGGGTATAATAGAATTCATTATGCTCTCATCGGACTTGGGCCTATCTCCTTCCATTTCGACCTTTCGAGAACATTTGCTCTTAGATGCCGTATATTGCCATATGTTATTGCTCTTAATAATCTGCATAATTTCCCTTTGCCCATCGACGTTTACAAAAAATTTTTTCGTAAAGAATGCTTAACGAATAAACCTTTTATTCAAAGAGTTAATATGAATGGTTCAAAATTGAAAAGTGTTATGGATAATCCGCTTTCCACTTCCAGACCCTTGTAACAAAAAATACTATCCAAAAACTCGCGACGAAAATAAATGATTTTATTGAACAGCTTGATAACGGAGGTTGAAATTCAATCGAGTACAGATTTTTAAAATTGCTGAGCGCGATAATCTGCTTGTTGCCGCTGAACTTTGCTTTGACGTTAGGACGAGGACTAGCAAGTTTAATTTGGATTTTTTTACCTAAAAAACGTAAGCGGCTCGCGACGGAAAATATTCGCCGCTGTTTAAACGTTACAAGCAACGAGGCTGAACGCATTGCCCGCGAAAGTACCATTCAATTCGGCACGATTTTTATTGAGGTGTTGTCTTTCCCTAAGCTCAAAAAAAATATGTCCAACCACGTTAAAGTTATCGGGCTGGAACATTTGACGCGATATAAAAATTCTTCGGAACGCGGCGCGGTGATTATGACTTGTCACAGCGATAATTGGGAACTCATGGGCGGAGCCTTCGCGCAAAATGGCATTCCGCTTGTTGGCGTTGCCAAGAAACAAAAGTCCGAAGACGCGGATAAATTTATCAACGAATACCGCACGCTAATTGGTATGCACATAACTTATCGGAGCGGCGTGCGTGAAATGTACAAAATGCTTGACGAGGGACATTTTATCGGGCTTATAATGGATCAGGACGTCGGACGCACTGACGGCGTTGTTGTAAAGTTTTTCAATCAGGCAACAAATTTTGTGACGGGCGCGGCTAGTATGTCCCGTTTCAGGAAAGTGCCAATTTTCCCCGCGTTTATGCACAAGAATTCAGACGGAACTCACACGCTTGAAATTTTCCCGCCACTTCAAGTAGAAAAAACTTCAGATAAGCACGCCGATATAAAATTGATGACGCAACGATTGGCGACGCTGATTGAAGAGCACATTAAAAAATATCCCGACGAATGGTTTTGGCTACACGACCGCTGGAAGTCTATGCGCGTCGAATTCGAGCCGGAGGAGGTTATAGAGTTTGAAAAAATTTTGGGCATTGATAATTCTCGTGCTGATAATTTTGCCCGCGCAGGTTCAAGCGATTGATTTTCCCGTAACTTCGCCATTCGGTTGGCGAATTCACCCCATTTCGGGCGAATGGAAATTTCATGCGGGCGTTGACCTCGGCTACGAATACGGCGCGTATATTGGTTCGCTGTTCGACGGACAAGTTATCATTGCCGACAATCTCGACGACGGCTACGGCAATCAAGTGTTAATTTACCACCCTGCCATTGACGCTTACACGCGCTACGCTCACTGTTCGACGCTTCACGTTGCGGCGGGGCAAGTTGTAAGTGCTGGGCAGATTATTGCGCAAGTCGGTAGCACTGGTTATTCCACAGGTCCGCACCTTCATCTTGAATATATAATTAACGTCGACGGCGTCTATCAATATGCCGACCCGCTGAGTTTATGGCGTTAATTATTTGGGCATGTACAGGTTCACAAAATTTTTTATCTCGGTGAAAGATTTTACGCTTTCGTCGAGTTCGGGCAGGAGTACCGAAAAATCATGCGGCATTCCCTGATAAACCGATAACGTAACGTTGAGTTCGTCGGCAGTCGCTTTCTTTATCAATTCAATTCCGTCGTCGACGAAAAGTTCATAGCCGCCAATTTGAATCAGTGTGGGCGGCAAATTTTTTAAGTCGGCGTAAATCGGAGAGAGGTGCGGGTCGTTTAAAGGAATTTTTCCGGCGTAAACGGGATTGAAAACCGCGTTATACATTTTGGTATTGTTTTTACCTAAAACTAAATCGCGGTCGGCATTGGCTGTACGCGAGAGGAAGTCCGTTTCAAATGTCGTGCGCGGTGAAAGCAAAATTAACAGCGCGGGTTGCGGCAAATTTTTTTCTTTAAGGCGTAGCGACAATGCCAACGCTAAATTTCCGCCCGCCGAATCGCCAAAGACGATTATATTTTCCGATTTGATTCCGCGCTTTAAAAGTTCCTCGTAAGCCTGTTGGGCGTCGTCGAGTGCTGCGGGATAAATATGTTCGGGCGCAACTCTGTAATCGACCATGTAAACTTCTCGCGCATCAGTAATGACAGCTTGCTTGATTGCAAAATCGCGATACCAGCTACTGAGCTTGCCCACGTAGCCGCCGCCGTGCAGTTGCAAAACTACCCGCGTAGATTTTTTTTGCTTGAGATTAGCCAACCGCTCAATTTTTGCGTCGCCGACGGTGAATTTTTCGTACTTCCACCCACTGGGCACGGAAAATTCTACCTTGAACTGTTCGCGAAGAAGTTTTTTCATGGTGTCAGCAATATAAATTTGCTTAGCGTCATCGTAGAAAACTTTACCGTTCGCAGGAAGTTGCCAGGCGGGAGCCGCAAAGCTCGTATTCGTCAGCAAGCTCAAACTTAGCAAGCCCGCCGCAAAAAGTTTGTAAATTTTTTTCAAGGTACAATCGCCTCCACTAAATTATTTGCTCAAAATTTTTCGCCCGCGTCGATAAAATTCCTGCAAAAATTTTCAACCATGAATAATATTGTATTCATTAACAGAAACGGTTGCATAGTCTAACTTTTATGTTATAATGCATTTCGTTATTGAAAGTAATTCACAGGAGGCAATAAATCATGAAAATAGGAATTCTTGGATACGGCAATCTCGGACGCGGCGTTGAATGCGCGATAAAAGAAAATCCCGATACTGAGCTCGTGGCGGTCTTCACTCGTCGCGATCCCGCTAAAGTTAAAATTCAGACGCCCAACGTCCCTGTTGTCCATGTCGACGACGCTAAAAATTGGGTCGGCAAAATCGATGTTATGATTCTTTGCGGCGGCAGTGCAACGGACTTGCCCACGCAGACGCCCGAATACGCTAAGATGTTCAACGTCGTGGACAGCTTCGACACGCACGCCAAAATTCCCGAACACTTTGCAAACGTCGACGCGGCGGCTAAATCTTCTGGTCACGTCGCAGTTATTTCCGTCGGCTGGGATCCCGGATTGTTCTCGCTTGCCCGTGCCTATGCCAATGCAATTCTGCCCGATGGCAAGGATTACACTTTCTGGGGAAAAGGCGTCAGTCAAGGTCACTCCGATGCAATTCGCCGCGTCAAGGGCGTTAAAAATGCTAAGCAGTACACCGTTCCGATTGACAGCGCACTTGATGCCGTTCGTAGCGGAAAAAATCCCGAACTTACCACACGTCAAAAACATTTGCGCGAATGCTACGTTGTACTTGAGGAAGGTGCCGACGCCGCCGAAGTTGAGAACGCAATTAAAACTATGCCGAATTATTTCGCGGATTATGATACGGTTGTTAACTTTATCAGCGAGGAAGAACTTTTGACTAAACACGCTGGACTTGCGCACGGCGGCTTCGTGATTCGTTCGGGCAAAACCGGCATGGATAAAGAGAACAGCCATATTATCGAGTTCAATCTTAAGCTTGACTCCAATCCCGAATTTACAACGAGCGTTTTGGTTGCTTATGCCCGCGCCGCTTATCGCCTTAACAAAGAAGGCAATAACGGTTGCAAGACGGTATTTGACATTGCTCCGGCTTATCTCTCCGCTCAAGACGGCGCAGAACTTCGCGCTCACATGCTCTAAAAAATGACAATCGAACCTCCGCAACCGCCGACTGCGCCCGCTCCCGCAATTCGTCCAACTCCGCCCATTCCGCCACGAATTGACAAAACACCCTTTGCAAAAAATTCTACTGATGAAGTTGATGACGCGCCTCAAGTTACTAGACAAGTCGACACACCTGAAACGCAAGCAAGGGACGCCGTTGCAAATGGGTCGGGGGCTTTAACTAAACGAACTGTCGAACGCGGCGACGAGCAACAATCAGCTCCCGCAAATCAAACAGTTACCGTCATTCCACCTGACGCCCCATTAGTTTCTGATACTCAATCGGAATACGACAGAGGAAAGGACGTTTTGCGGCAGTTCAGAGAAATGGACGCTCGCGAATCGCAGTCAACTTACAATCCCCCCGCGCAGACTTCGACAGAGCAACCGCGTCACGTCACACCAAAGATAAATTATCACGAAGGGCACGGCGGAGTTTTTTGGATATTCACGATAATTTTTGTGGCAATCGCGGCGTTCGTAGTTGCAAAAAAATTTTTGTTCACAGATAAGCCCACGTTAACCAAGTCGCAGTTGTTCGAGGATTCGACGGACAGATTAAAGGCGGTCGAGAACAAAGTTAAACCTGTTGCCACGCCGCCAAAGAAAGACGACGACAAAGGCAAGCATTTTGAAGTTCGAGTTTAAATCTTAATAGTAAAAAAAGAAAACCCCGGTGGCTAATCGGGGTTTCCTTGTGCGTTTTGTAGGATAACGCTAACTGCATATGGTAAGAAGCAAAAAGTCTTTAATGGCAACATCTCGGCTGGCTACCGGGACAATTAACAATTTCAGACAAAAAGACCGCCTCCGATTTTGGAAGCGGTCTTTTGCGTTCGCAGATTAAATTTAGTTAATGCCGACGATAGATTTAATTCGTCGCTCCAGTTGTTTCTCAAGGTTATTGGGATTGCGCGTTTGAATCAAGACGACACCAGGACCTCTAAAACGGCAAACGACTCCTTCGCCCGAAGTTAAACTCGAAAACCAGCCGTTGGAGGCTCTTTCTATTTCGTAATTCATATAATCTGGCCACGCTACGAGGTGCCCATTATCGATAATGACTTCTTCCCTATCCTCAAGGTTAATCGGGTGAATCACGCCATAGCTTGATACAAAAACTGTGCCGCGTCCTCTGGCATTCAACACGAAGAAACCTTCGCCGCTTAGGAAACCTTGAAAAAGATTTTGCGCCTTTGTATCAATGTCAATGCCTTGTGTGCTCGCTAAGAAACCGTTCTTTTGAATCGTAAGTCCATATGAACCGTCAAGTTCCACGTCCAATATGCCGCCGATTTGCGAATGACTAAATAAAACTGTTCCGGCACCGCGACGCGCAACCAGCTCTTGAAAAAATAAACTCTCGCCCGAAAGAAATTTCCTGGCCAAGCCGCGCAGAAGTCCGCCGTCCATTTTGCCTTCCACGTCAATCGTTGGTGACATTGCAATCATCGCATCTGATTCGGCTTTAATACTCTCGTTTCTTTCAAGATGACATTCGACAATGGGGGACGCTTCCGGATATAAAATCTCGTACTTCAATAAAATCACCTCAAATTTTTCTTAATAGCCAAACAAGCTGTCCAAAAAGCCGCGCCAACCTCTTGATACTGATTCCATTTTTTCGCCGCTAAGTAAACTTTTTACCAGTTCCGAAATGCACCGCGACGCCGGAGAATTCGGATTGACGATAAGGAACGGTTCTTGCTTATGAACGGCTTCGCGAACAATTTTATCCTCGTAAATATATCCTAAACAACCGACCGTTAATCCCAAAAATTTTTGCGTCGTCTGGTTAATTTTATCGGCGACTTCGTAGCATTCTTCCTCGTCGCGAATACGATTGACGACAAGTTTAATATTCCGGCGTTCGGTGTAAGTCGTATAGGCTTTTATAACGGCGTAAGCGTCGGCAAGCGCAGTAGGTTCGGACGTAGTTATAAGCAAAACTTCCTCCGCCGCAAGCACGAATTCAATCACGTTGCGATTCAAGCCCGCGCCCGTGTCGATAATGATAACGTCAGCAATATCGGAACAACGGCTAAGTTTCTTATGAAGTTTCCTTTGCTCCAGTCGATTGACATTCAAAGCGACTTCGACGCCCGCCACGCCCGAAATATATTTCACGCCCGCCGCGCCGTTCTCGATAACGTCCTCAAGTTCAACGTCCTCATTTAAAAGGTCAAGCAAACTGCGATTCGCCACCGAACCCATTAAAAGATTTACATTCGCCATGCCAATATCCGCGTCAATCAGCAAAACCCTTTGACCCGCCAACTGCAAGCCGACTGCGAGATTTACGGCGAGATTAGTTTTGCCGACGCCGCCTTTACCGGAAGTTATCGCGATTACCCGCGTGTTTTCTGCCACATCAAGATAAAGTTCGCCTATTCGTCGTGCTTGTGCTTCTTCGTCGGCGCGTTCCTCAACCAAATTTCTCAATTTTGATGCTTGGTCAGACATTTCTTGTACCTCATTACAACTCGTCAATTTTTTTGAGCAAAAGACTTGCCAAAAGGTCGGAGCTTGCTCGTTCTATATCGTCGGGAACACTCTGCCCGGTTGTAATGTATGACAGCGAATATTTTTTATCGTGCAGAAGATTTATAATCATGCCGAGACTAGCGGTTTCGTCTATCTTCGTGAAAATCACTTTATCGGGTTCAATCTGCGAAAATTTATTCATAATGTTGCGGGCGTCGGTAAATTTAGTTGTCGCGCTTATGACCAAATGTTTTTCGATTCGCGGATTTATGCGCAAGAATTCTTCCAGTTCGCGCATTTGGTATTCATTATGCTGACTGCGCCCCGCCGTGTCGATTAGAATTAAATCTTTATCGCGGTGGCGTTCGATTGCTGAGGCAAGTTCTGCAGGATTGTAGACAATTTCCAACGGCAATTCGAGAATATCGGAATAAGTTTTGAGCTGTTCGACGGCGGAAATTCTGTAAGTATCTGCTGTTATCAACGCGACGTTCGTTCTTTGCTCCAAAACAAATTTGGCGGCGATTTTAGCAAGCGTTGTAGTTTTGCCGACGCCAGTTGTACCCAAAAGCGCAACTATCCTTACGCCATGCCGATTTAGTTTAACGCCGTCAACAAATTTCACGTGTTCATTTAAATATCTAGTCAATGTCGTTTTAGCTGTGGGCGTGTGCACGTCAACTAGCGTGTCTCCTGCATTTGCCTGCGCTGCCATTTCCGTTAAAAGTTCGTCTTCGACTTCCTGCGCCTTCAAAGCCTCGTGCAAAGTAACTATTCCTTTTGTCGGGGCGCGTCCCAAAACTTCTGCCAACAGGGCTTTCATCTGCGCGATTTCTTCTTCGAGATGTTTAATTTTTTCTTCGTTCTGCGAATTGGCTACCGGCTGTACTATATTTTGTTGGGATTGTTCCTGTTGCAAGCGAATTTGTTCTACTGCCTGCGCTTGTGCTTGAGCGATTGCCGCTTGTTGCATCATTTGCATTTGGTTGAACTGCGCCATAATCATTGCTTGCGTCTGCGCCATTTGCTCTTCCGTGAAGACTGTACTTTGTTGCGAAGATTCTTCAGCGGGTTTGGATTCTTCAACTGGCGAAGATTTTTCTACTGGTTGAGGATTTTCTTCAACGGTTGGAGTTTCTTCGACTGGCTGAAGATTGTCCTCGACGGATTGAGTTTCTTCTACAGTTTGAGATTTTTCTTCAACGGCTGGATTTTCTTCGACTGGCTGAGGATTTTCTTCAACAGCTGGATTTTCTTTGACTGGTTGAGGATTTTCTTCGACGGCTGAAGTTTCTTCTACTGGTTGAGGATTTT
>CAMJKR010000079.1 GCA_946406415.1 uncultured Selenomonadales bacterium
CCCCGACGGCAAGCGCACTGTTCCTGTTGCATTGGGTGTTTATTCCGTCGAAGTTTACGCCGTCACCAAAGAGGGAATTTATCTTTACGACGTGGACAATCACAAGCTTAAACTTATTGCTGAAGGCGATTTCCGCGCAACGACGACGACCGGTCAAAGTTTCGTAAGCAAGGCGGCTCTTAATCTGGTTTATGTTGAAACGCCTGCCGCCTGGCAAAACTCAAAACATCGTACTCCGTCGCGTGAAGCTCAAATTTCTTTTGCTAACATAACGGTTGGCGCAATGATTCAAAGCGTCGCACTTGCCGCCGAAACTGAAGGGCTTGGAAATTGCGTGCGCGGCTCAATCAATCGCGACGAGTTCAAAAAGGTTGCTAAGCTTGCCGACGATAAAAATATTCTTCTCGCGCAAACTGTTGGCTACATAAAATAATTTTTAGGAGGTGTTATCGTGATAAAAAAATTTTTCGGCGTGATTCTTTTGCTGGCGATTATGAGTTTGTCGCAAGTTGTTTCCGCAGAAAAGACCGATTGGTTTGACAGGCATTTTAACTTCCGCAATATCCGAACGGTTATCGTTTTCGACTTGACAACCAATAATGCTAACGACTACGGCGGCTCAATCGCTCTTCGCAACATGCAGGATACTTTTATCCAAAATGCTCAAAAAAATCTTAGGTGCAACGTCATAACCGAAGCGCAAGCGCGGCGGGCTTTAGCTTATCAACTTGGCATGGATTTGGAGTCGCTCGCCTATTCTAATCCTGTGCAGGCGCGAAAAATTATAGTAGACAACGCCTATCGAATTGCCGACGCTGGAGTTTTCGGCAACGTTGACGCTTGGGAAAATAATTATTACATTGAGCCGGCGCACACAGTTTGGGAGTCGAAGAGAGAATCATACACTTACTACGATCATCACGGCAGACGCCACGAGGAAGTTCGTTATATTCAAGTGCCTGTGACTTATCCGCCGCGTCGCGTGGACGTGTCGACGATTCAAATGACTTTGCAAGTTTACGAATCTCGGCGCGGTGAAATGATTTTTGCTCGTAAAGATGTGCGCGACCGCGAAGATTATCAAGCGCAAAAGGGCATGTTCGGCAGGATTTGCAATTCGTTCTTTGAAGACTTAAACAAAAAAATTCGCTAACATTTAAGGAGGGTTTTTAATGAAAAAATTTTTTGGCTTATGCGCGGCGTTGCTAATGCTGTGCGCGGTGATTTTCCCTGCAAAAACATTTGCGGCAGATGACCCGAACTCGGAGGGAATACAGGCTTATCGCGAAGCGTTAACGTCTTATTCGCCGGACAGAGAAAAAGTTTTCCGTCAAGATATTCTGTTCGCGTCTCCGTATGTTCAAGCCGAGCTGGACTTTTTGGGAACCGTTGAAAAAAATATTTTTAAGTCGACGGGTGATTTTACGCTTTGGATTGAGGGCGAGGACGGCAACACCACCGAAAAGAGCATTCCCTTTTACATGACGCAAAAAGGCAAGGACATGACTATTTATTTTAAGGCTGACAAGAAGTGGGAAAAATTCACTGTACCGACTCTTGCCGCCGATATTATGGATATGATTGCCTCGCCGACACCCGAAGAAGTTGAGGAAATGATTGACGACACCAAAGAAGTTACGATTTTGCAGGAAAATGACAACCGCCGCATTATGTTAATCACGCTCGACGGTAACCGCATGGCTGATTCTCTTAAAAATAAAGCTGATGCAAATCCCGACGCGACCGCCGACCCGATTCAAGAAACGGCTGTAAATTATTTTGATACCGCGTTGCGCAATGCAAACGTCTGGTATATGTGGACGATTGACAAGCGCGATTGGCACACCGTCGCTATGCAATATCATTTTTCGGGGATTATTCAAGAGCTGGCACGCGCCGCGCTCAACGACCCAAGTAAACAGTGGCCGGACGAAATTAGCCAACTCCTCGAAACGATTGCTTACTACAGCGAAATTCGCGCTTACACAACTTATCCTTCCGACCCCGCCGTTATGAAAAAATTTGAAATCCCTAAAAACGTTCTCAATGCAAAGTCTGTTGACAGCCTAACATCATCAGTTACAAAAAAATAAAAATTAACAAGTTAACAAAAAAGTCGGAGGCTTGTGAAGGTCTCCGACTTAATTTTTTAGAAAGGTCGTGTCTATATGGAAATGTTAGAAATTATGTGTTCGCGCAGAAGTGTCCGCCGTTACACCGATGAAAAAATTTCCGACGAACAGTTAAAACAAATCGTAAGCGCGGCATTGCTTGCGCCGAGTGGTCACTCTAAATATCCTTGCGAATTTATCATCGTTAAAAACCTCGAACTCCTCGAAAAAATGTCGCATTGTCGCAAAGGCGTCGCAAAAATGTTGGAAGGTGCCGCCGCCGCAATCGTCGTAATCGCCGATAAAGATAAATCTGATACTTATGTTGAGGATTCTTGCGTCGCGATGATGAGCATGGAACTTTTAGCGACTTCGATGGGCATTGGCAACTGCTGGATTCAAGTGCGCAACCGCGAGGCGGAAAATGATTCGCCGAGTGAAACTTATCTGCGCGGCATTTTAAATTTCCCCGAAAATTTTGCTTGTCAATCAATTTTATCGCTGGGTTATCCCGCTAAGCCGCCCAAAGCTCGTGAAATCGACAAGCTCAATTTCGATAAAGTTTCTTACAGAGAATAATTATTTGGCGGCAACGCCTGCAAGTTCAGCGTCAGCCTCGTCGCTTGCGTCAGCGATTTCGTTCAGAGCCTCAACCAATTTATCCGGGTCAATGCCGTGCCCCAATGCGCCTTCCTCGATATTTTCAAACTGCGCCGCGTGACAGCCAACACAACCCATGCCCGCGTACATGAAAACCATCATCGTATCAGGATAGCGTTGCACAACTTCGGTTATATTCATGTCTTTTGTAATCTTCATAAAAAATTCCCCCTTTGAAGTGCTAAAAATTATATCACCTCAAGTTTCAGCGTCAATGAATTTATGCTGAAAAAATTTTTTGTCAATCCTAAAGGAAATTTCTTTTGCAGGGCGAAGTAAAGATAAAATGATTTAAGGAGCGAGGGATTGTTGGACTTTGAGCACAAAAGCGTAATGCTTGACGAGGTTGTAGCCGCGCTTGACGTTAAACCGGACGGAATTTATTTGGATTGTACGTTGGGCGGCGCAGGGCACGCAAAAGCTATTGGCGAACGCCTCGACGAACGCGGCTTGATTATCGGAATCGACCAAGACGAAGACGCAATCGCCGCCGCTACAGAAAATTTATCCGACGTGCCTTGCGGCGGAGGAATTGCACACGGCAATTTTAGCGAACTGGATAAAATCCTAAACAACTTCGGCATTGATAAAGTTGACGGCGTGATTTTCGACTTAGGAGTTTCGTCGCACCAGATTGACACGGCGGAACGCGGATTTTCTTACATGCACGACGCGCCACTCGATATGCGCATGGACAGACGCCAAAACTTAATCGCTTACGACGTCATTAATCGCTACGACGAAGACCGCTTGATAAAAATTTTCCGCGAATACGGCGAGGAAAGATTTTCAAAGCGAATCGCCGCCGCAATCTGTCAAGCAAGAAAAATTTCCCCGATTAATACAACCGGCGAACTCGTCAAGCTCCTTGAAAAAAATATCCCACATACTAAAAACGGCGGACACCCCGCTAAAAGAATTTTTCAGGCGATTAGGATTGAAGTCAACGGCGAACTCGAAATTTTAGAAAGCTCAATAAAAAAAGCCGTCGACCGTCTAAAAATCGGCGGAAGAATTGCGATTATAACTTTCCATTCGCTCGAAGATAGAATTGTTAAAGAAACTTTTAAATCGCTTGCGCAAGGTTGCATTTGCCCGAAAAATTTCCCCGTGTGCATTTGCAATCACAAGCCAACGATTAAAATACTCGGCAAAGCTAAAACTCCAACGCTTGACGAAATAAATTTCAACAGCCGAGCTAAATCCGCAAAACTGCGCGTCGCTGAAAAAATCGGCGAGCGTGAGCTAAATAGAAATTTTTAACTCGAATCTAAGGAGGAATAATATGGAGACAAAACATAAAGTAAAACCGTCGGCTCAGCGAGAAATTGAACAGAACGAAGCCGAATTAACGCTGATTAAAAGTCGTCCGCGCCTGAATCACCTGTTGCGGTCGCGTTGCAGAGTCGCCTTTGTAGTTTTCGCAATTTTGGCTATGGCTGTCGTAATTCGTAGCGGAATCAGCGCAAGTCGCGGTTATGCTCTTGTCGCCACTCAAACTCAAGCTCAACAACTCGAACTGGAAAATGAACGGCTCCGCGTAGAAATTGCACAACTTAAATCGCCGCAACGCATAAAGCAAATCGCAGAAGACGAATTGGGCATGATCGTCCCGCGTAAAATGTATTTCTCGCATGACAGATAGCAAATCAAAAAACTCCTCCGTGATTAATACGCGGGGGAGTTTTTCCTTGCAAAAAATTTTTATTTTCTACGAGCTTTATACGGTGTGAATTCCTCAAGCTTCATGACTTTGGTATTGCCTTTCATGTCAGCCAAAATTATTTCTTGCACGTTGAATTCAAGCAAAAATTTATGGCTAAGCTCGTCGGGCATATAAGTTCCGTCAATATCCGCGACGACCGAAATTGCATCGAATTCGCGCTTGCCCTCCGAAATCGCCTTTGCCATTACAACGACTTCTGCAGGCAATTTGTATTCGGGAACGACGCTATCAATCGCGCAGCCGCTGTAAAGTGTACCGTCAGCCGCCAAAAGACATGCGCCCGTTGCTAGTGAACCGTGCTCGACGTAGGCGTTGCGCATTGCGTCAATCGCCGTCCGTACAATCGTATCGATAATGTCGTAATTCATCAATAATCCTCCTTAAATTAACTTACGTCGACGCTTATCACGCCGTCAATCCGTTTTACCGCGTCCAAAACTATTACATTTTTTAATGCGCGGTGGTTATAAACTTCCATCTCGATTATCAGCGTGTCTGTCGTGTCGTCGTTCGCTTTAACTTTTACGTCGCGAATTTTCAGCTGTAAATCATCAATGCACGAGCTGATATGCATTAATTGCCCGGGTTTGTCCTTCGTGTGGATTCTAAGGAGCAAATTTTTTTCGTGCATAACCCATTCATCAATGCGCGATAAAGTTCCGAGCGTCGCAAAAATTAATGCCGTCGTGAAAAGTGCGCCCGAATAATAGCCCGCGCCAACTGCAAGCCCGACGCCCGACACTACCCAAAGACTAGCCGCCGTCGTCAAGCCCGTGACGGTTAAGCCTTCCTTCATGATTGCGCCCGCGCCCAAAAAACCTATGCCGCTGACAACTTGCGCCGCCAAGCGTGCAGGGTCTGCGTTCGTGCGTCCCTCGACATGAAAATACAATGCCTCGCTCAAAACCATAATTAAACACGAGCCTAAACAAACTAAAGCATTTGTTCGCAAGCCCGCTGATTTCCGCCGACTTTGCCGCTCATAGCCGATTATCCCGCCCAATAAGCACGACAACGCCAATCGTAAAAATAATTCCCACTCTGAAACCAAATATCACACCTCTTAGGCAAGTTTAAATCTTTTTTGGAGAACGCGACCAATCTTTTTTAACCAAGTTTGAATTGTAATAGCGCGAATCTCCAGAAACTTCCTTCGTAACCCAATTCGGCAATTTTATCTGCTCATTCGCCGAATTTAATTCAACTTCTGCTAACACTAAACCCGAATGCCTCCCTGCAAAAAAATCAATCTCCCAAATATGCCCGCCGTATTCAACTTTGCGCCGATATTTTTTTAAAACTCTCAAGCCACATAACCTTAACAGCTTTTTTGCGTCCTCAAGCGGTATTTCGTACTCAAATTCCTGCCGAGTTATTCCCCGCGTCGAAGATTTTATCGTTAGGTAGCCGCATTTTTCCGTTAATCGTACCCTAACCGTCGGATTGGTAGACAAATATCCTTGAGAAATTTTTTCCTCGCTCAAAAAGTTTAACCCGTGCATTTTCCGCTTGTCGACTAAAAATTTTCGCTCTATCTCCAGTGCCATTTCCAACACCTCTACAAGTCTTTTCGATAAGCCGCCGTTTTTCCCTGCCAAATTAAAATTTTTATTGACATACTCAAGAAGACGTCGCCAAATCTTTTAAAGTAATTCCAAAGAAAAAATCATGCGTCAGTTGATTGAATTTTTTCCACATCGGCAAAGTCTTACAAAAATTTTTCCTGTCACACGGCGCAGAACCGACTTGCAAACAAGAGACAACTGCAAGCGTCCCTTCCGTGACTTCCAAAATTTCCCCGACGGTGTATTCTTCGGGCTTTCGAGTGAGTTTATAGCCGCCGCCCTTGCCGCGCAGACCTTTTAGAAAATTTTGTTGTACCAGCGACTTTAAAATTATCTCTAAATATTTTTTTGAAATGTTTTGACGGGTTGCAATCTCCTCAAGCGGTATGAATTTTTCCGGATTTTGTTCTGCCAAGTCAATCATCACTCGTAAAGCGTATCTGCCCTTTGTTGAAATCAATTTCGTTACCTCCCTTTGCAATTAAACGCCATTATAGCCGCTTGCAAGGCAAAAAGTCAATTACCTATTGACAGAATAGGTTATTCGTTGTATCCTAGCGTCAATTTGATTTAAGGAGGTTCCTAACTTGAAAAAAATTTATAAAAGCGTCACGGAACTCATCGGCAATACGCCACTGCTTGACGCGAAAAATTTTGCGGCTAAGGTCGGCTTCAATGGGCGTCTTTTAGTCAAATTGGAGTATTTTAATCCTACCGGCTCTGTCAAAGATAGAATCGCCAAAGCAATGATTGAGACTGCCGAACGCGAAGGCAAACTTAAATCCGGTTCCGTGATAATTGAGCCGACGAGCGGCAACACCGGTATTGGACTTGCAAGTTTTGCCGCCGCTAAAGGTTATCGCGCAATTTTTACTATGCCAGAAACCATGAGCATTGAACGTCGACAACTTCTTAAAGCTTATGGCGCGGAAATTGTTCTGACTGAGGGCGCAAAGGGCATGAAAGGCGCGATTGCCAAAGCTGAAGAGCTTGCAAACGAAATTCCCAACGCCTTTATCCCGTCGCAATTTACAAATCCCGCTAACCCTGCCGCGCATTTTGATTCTACAGGTCCGGAAATTTGGAATGACACTGACGGCGCAGTTGAAGTTTTTATCGCGGGTGTCGGCACTGGCGGAACTTTAAGCGGCGTCGGAAAATTTTTGAAGTCCAAGAATCCCGCCGTTAAAGTCATTGCCGTTGAGCCGAAAACCTCGCCTGTATTGTCGGAAGGTAAATCGGGCGCACATAAAATTCAAGGCATAGGCGCGGGCTTCGTTCCTGAAACTTTAGACACGAAAATTTATGATAAAGTTGTTCCCGTTGCCAACGAAGACGCTTTTAAGTTCGGCAGAGAATTTGCAAAAGCTGAGGGAATTTTAGTTGGAATATCGTCGGGCGCGGCACTTGCGGCGGCTTGTGAACTTTCCAAGCGCGAAGACTTTACTGGAAAAACTTTCGTCGTACTTTTGCCCGATACCGGCGACCGTTATCTTTCCACAGAATTTTTTAGCTGAAGTGAGGTTTTAATAATGGCTAATCGTAAATACAAATTTGAAACTTTGCAACTGCACGTTGGACAGGAAAAAGCCGACCCCGTAACCGGTGCTCGCGCCGTTCCGATTTATCAGACAACCTCTTACGTTTTTGATAATTGCCAACACGCGGCGGATTTATTTGCTCTGAAAACTGCCGGCAACATTTATGGACGTTTAACCAACCCGACGCAAGAAATTTTTGAGAAAAGAATTGCGGCTTTGGAGGGCGGCACGGCGGCATTGGCTGTTGCAAGCGGGGCGGCGGCTGTCACTTACGTTGTCCAGGCTTTAGCGCATAAGGGGCAACATATCGTCGCGGCTACCACCATTTACGGCGGCACTTTTAATCTTTTTGAGCACACCTTGCCGGATTTTGGAATTGAAACGACTTTTGTTGACCCGACTAAAGGAGTTGACGTTTTCGAGGCGGCGATTAAAGACAACACGCAACTGATTTTTATTGAATCCGTCGGCAATCCAAATGCCACGTTGATTGATATTCAAGCCGTCGCCGATATTGCCCACAAACATAAAATTCCGCTCGTTATAGACAATACTTTTGCCACGCCGTATCAAATTCGCCCGTTCGAGTTTGGAGCTGATATTGTAGTTCACAGCGCGACAAAATTTATCGGCGGACACGGCACGACTTTGGGCGGCGTTATCGTCGAAAGCGGCAACTTTAATTGGGAAGCGTCCGGAAGATTTCCGCATCTCGTCGAGCCGAATCCGAGTTATCACGGCGTAAGCTTTTATAAGGCACTTGACGGGGCGGCGTTCGTAACTTATATCCGTGCAATTTTACTTCGCGACATGGGCGCGGCAATTTCGCCGTTAAGCGCGTTTATTTTATTGCAGGGCGTCGAAACTTTATCTTTGCGCGTCGAACGTCACGTTGCCAACGCGTTGAAAGTTGTTGACTTCCTCGCGAAAAATCCCAAAGTCGACAAAGTCAATCATCCCGCGCTGAAAAATCATCCCGATCACGCGCTTTACGAAAAATATTTCCCGAACGGCGGCATTTCGATTTTCACGTTCGAGATTAAGGGCGGAGCTGACGCCGCGAAAAAATTTATCGACAACCTGAAAATTTTCTCGCTCTTGGCAAATGTAGCGGACGTGAAATCGCTGGTGATCCATCCCGCCTCAACCACGCATTCGCAAATGACGGAGGCTGAACT
>CAMJKR010000080.1 GCA_946406415.1 uncultured Selenomonadales bacterium
TCGTGTCCACTAATATACGTCTTTTTTTGTGTCCACTTTTATATTATATATCCAGATAACAAACGCGGGGTGAGAAAAATGTGCAAACTTATGGAAGAACTTATGGCAGAACTTTACAAAGAAGAATTAGCCGAAACCGAAAAAAATACTTTGCTTGATAACATTCGTAGCTTGATGGAAACGTTGAACTTAACAGCCAAACAAGCTATGGATGCCCTTAAAGTTCCTATCGACAAACAAAAAGAGTACGGTGAGCTGATTTGATGGTGAGAAAAATGTGCAAACTTATGGAAGACCTTCAAAACGAAGCTAAAAAAGAAACTTTGCTTGATAACATTCGTAGCTTGATGGAAACGATGAAATGGACAGCGCAACAAGCTATGGACGCCCTTAAAATTCCAGTCGACAAACAAGAGGAATACGTAGAGTTAATCTAGGCGTTCCCTATTTTTACAGCCAATTTCTTCCCTTTCTTTTCGATTTCACTTGTATAAAAATTTCTCAATCAATGTATGTTTACTCTTGTAAAAATTTTTCTAACAATCATATTGATAAAACCTTCGTCAATGATTAAACTTAGGTCGGAGGTGTTTTTTTATGCGAGTCGGATATGTGCGTGTTTCAACCGTAGAACAAAATGAAGAGCGGCAAATTGCTGAACTGCGCGATAAGGCAGGTGTCGAAAAATTTTTCGTTGATAAAGTCTCTGCTAAATCTGCCAAACGTCCCAAATTCGATGAGATGATGAATTTCTTAAGAGAGGGAGACGAGTTAATTGTTGCCGAATTTTCTCGGCTCGCTCGTTCCACTGTTGACTTACTCAATATCGTCGAAACTCTTACGAAAAAAGATGTCAAGGTTAGAAGCCTTAAAGAGCAACTCGATTCTTCTACTCCTCAAGGCAGGTTTATGCTAACTATCTTCGGAGCGATAGCAGAATTTGAACGCGAATTGCTTTTGCAACGTCAGCGCGAAGGTATTAAGCTCGCCAAAGCCGCAGGTAAGTACAAAGGTCGCAATGCTAAAAAATGTCCGAAGGATTTCGGCTTTTACGAGCAAGGATACTATGAAAGGACGTA
This sequence comes from uncultured Selenomonadales bacterium, assembly GCA_946406415.1. GTDB lineage: Bacteria > Bacillota > Negativicutes > Selenomonadales > Selenomonadaceae > Quinella. Next base: position 1,080 of record CAMJKR010000080.1, read on the forward strand.
CACCGTGACTTATATCGCTAAACATTACAAAGTTTCCCGTCCAACCGTGTACAAATGGCTAAAAGAATCGAAGGAAGCTAGGAAAGGCAAAAAAAATGATGTTTAATGAACTCCTCGACAAGTACAGGGCAATTTCTTTCTCCGAACACGACAAAGGCTCGCGCTTTGAAGTGCTTATGAAAAATTTTTTGCTCACTTATCCTGAATATCGCGAAAAATTTTCCGAAGTCTGGCTATGGAATGATTTTCCATTCCGCGACGACTTCGGCGGCAAAGATGTCGGCATTGATATTGTCGCCAAAACTTTCGACGGAGATTTTTGGGCTATCCAATGCAAATGCTACGCCGAATCAACGCGAATAGATAAGCCCGCTGTCGATTCTTTCCTCGCCACAAGCTCTAAATCTTTCAGCGGACAAAAATTTTCTGCGCGGCTCTGGATTTCCACCACAAATAATTGGAATGCAGAAGCTGAACGTGCTATCCACAATCAAAATCCGCCGGTGTCGCGAATCAGTCTGGTAGATTTACAAAATGCCGCCGTTGATTGGCAAAAACTTGACGCAGGCACTTTTGGCGAAGGCGCAATCAAAAAATTCCGCGAAATTCTTCCGCATCAACTTGATGCCATTAACGCCACTCAAATTTATTTCCAAAATCACAATCGCGGCAAGTTAATCATGAGTTGCGGCACAGGCAAAACTTATACTTCCCTTAAAATTGCCGAAAAACTTTTTCCACACGGCAAAATTTTATTTTTAGTGCCGAGTATCGCGCTTTTAAGTCAAACGCTGTCCGAATGGTCGACTTTTGCCGATTTGCCGCTTGATTCCATTTGCGTTTGTTCCGATGAAACCGCCAGCAAAGGTCGTAACGAAGATTCACAGCAAAATATTGATTTGGCTTTGCCCGCTACCACTGACGTTGCTAAAATCGTTGCGCGGTTCAAGAAAAATAATCCCAAAACCGGCTTGAAAATCGTTTTCTCAACTTATCAATCGCTCGAAAGAGTTTCTGAGGCTCAAAAAGTTTTCGGCGACGACTTCGACTTGATTATTTGCGACGAGGCGCACCGTACGACAGGTTACGGCGAAAAATCAACTGAATTTACCGCCGTTCACGACCAAAATTTCATTCGCGGCAAAAAAAGATTGTACATGACCGCCACACCGCGCCTTTACACGTCTGAAGCTAAGAAAAAAGCCGCCGATAAAGATTTAATGCTTTGGTCTATGGACGATTCAAACATTTTCGGCGAAGAAATTTTCCATTTGGGCTTTGGCGAGGCTGTCGAAAAAAATTTGCTGTCCGATTATAAAGTTATCGTCCTGACTGTCAGCGAAAATGATATTCCAATCGCAATTCAAAACGCTATCGCGCAAAATAATCAACTGCCGCTTGATGATGTTGCTAAACTCGTCGGCTGTATCAACGCTCTTAATAAGAAAATGGATAATATTTCGCAAATTTTAGCCGAAGTCGACCCCGCGCCTATGAAAAAAGCCGTCGCGTTCTGTTCCAAGATAAAAACTTCGCAGAAAATCGCCGCGACGTTCAATAATTTTAATCTTCCGCTGAAAGCTGACCACGTTGATGGCACTATGCCCGCTACAACTCGCGATAAAAAACTTTCTTGGCTGAAAAATGCTGACAACTGCCGAATTTTAACTAATGTGCGCTGTTTATCTGAAGGCGTGGACGTTCCGAGCCTAGACGCCGTTTTATTTTTGTCTTCGCGCAAGTCTAAAGTTGAAATTGTTCAAGCCGTCGGGCGCGTCATGCGTAAAGCTCCCGATAAAAAATATGGCTACATAATTATTCCGGTCGTCGTGCCAGTCGATAAAAATCCGGAAGAAATTTTATCGGAAAGCGTGGACTTCGGTACAGTTTGGGACGTTTTGAACGCTTTACGCGCTCATGATAGCCGCGTTGATATTTTTATCGAGGAAATTAAGCTTAACAAAAAAAGTTCGCATATTTTAATTGGCAAAACTCGCGAAAGCGGCGAAAATCACGTCGAATCAAAGCCTTATCAGCTGAGTTTGAAATTTGAGGACTTGCAAGGCGCAATTTATGCCAAAATGGTTGAGCGCGTCGGCAATCGTCGATACTGGGAGCAATGGGCTAAAGATATTGCTCAAATCGCCGAACGGCATAAAAATTCAATCTTGCAACTCGTCGACAAGCCCGAATTTAAAAATTTCTTAGCTGATTTGCGCCAAAATATCAATCCGACTATCTCAGAACGCGACGCAGTGGAAATGTTAGCGCAACATCTAATCAGCAAGCCGGTTTTCGACGCCCTTTTTGATAATTATTCCTTCGTGAAGAATAATGCAGTGTCCAAAGCCATGCAAAAGGTATTTTCACTACTCGATACCGATTCTGACAGCGAACAGCTCGATAAATTTTATAATTCGGTTCGCGAACGTTGCAAAATCGCCACGACTGCCGAAGATAAGCAGAAAATTATCATCGAACTTTATGATAAATTTTTCAAGACCGCGTTGCCAATGACGGTTGAGCGGCTCGGCATTGTTTATACGCCGGTTGAAGTCGTCGATTTTATTTTGCGTTCAGTCAATGACGTTTTGAAGAAAAATTTTAATCGCACGCTGTCCGACCGAAATATTCACGTGCTAGACCCTTTCACAGGCACCGGAACTTTTATAACGCGACTGATTCAAAGCGGTTTGATTCGTCAACGCGACCTTTTACGAAAATATCAGAACGAATTGCACGCCAACGAAATTATTTTGCTCGCCTACTACATCGCGGCGATAAATATTGAAAATGCCTTTCACGATGCCGCCAATTTGCAAGATTTTTTCCCGTTCGACGGCATTTGCCTGACTGATACGTTTCAAATGTACGAGCAAGACGAAGTTGAGACGTTTTCTTTTGCGTTGGAGGAAAATTCGGATCGCGTCGACGAGCAAAAGCAAACCAAAATAAAAATTATCGTTGGAAATCCTCCCTATTCAGTCGGTCAACGCTCGGCGAACGATAATGCGCAAAATAATTACTATCCGCGCCTTGAAAATCGCATTTCGGAGACTTACGCGAAAAAAACTGCTGCCACATCTAAAAAATCACTTTACGACAGTTATATCAAGGCATTTCGCTGGGCGAGTGACCGAATAGGCTCTGAAGGCATTATCGCTTTCATTACTAATGCGAATTGGATTGATAAAGACGCCAACAGTGGCATGAGAGATTGCTTTGAAAAAGAATTTGCCGAGATTTATGTATTCAATTTGCGTGGAGACATTCGAGCGAAAGAAAAATCGGATTCAAAACGCGATGGCGAAAATATTTTCAACATAATGACGGGCGTCGCCATTACGATTTTGGTTAAATGTGCCCATAATGGGCACGCGAAGATATTTTACCTTGACATAGGCGATTATCTGACTCGCGAGCAAAAATTTTCACGAATTCGCGAGTTGGGTAGTGTGTTGCATGATGAATTTGAGATTTTAAAGCTCAATGAGCGCGGCGATTGGATAAATCAACGCGGAAACGATTTTGAGACGTTTCGGGCGTTGGCACCCGATAAAAAATTTGACGGCGCGACGAAATCTTTTTTCGTAACGTATTCACTTGGCTTAAATACAAATCGCGATGCTTGGGTTTATAATTTTTCGCGCAAAGCTCTTGAATCAAACATGCGCACGACGATTGATTACTACAATACACACGAGCCGACCGATATTGACCCGACAAAATTTGTTTGGACGAGTTCAGCTGTTGCCAATAAGAATCGTAAGCGCGAATATAAATTTGATGCCTCGCAGATTGTTGAGAGCATGTATCGTCCTTTCTGTAAGGAGAAACTTTATTTTGGTGAAGGTATGATTCATCGTCGCGGGCAAATGGATTCTTTCTTTCCAGTCGGCAAGGAAAATCTTTTAATCTGTGTGACGGGAGCAAGTGCCAGAAAAAATTTTTCTGTCCTCATTACCAATAAGATAACTTGCCTTGATATGTTAGAGAAGGCGCAATGTTTTCCGCTGTATTGGTATGCAGAGGCGGCGCAAGGAAATTTATTCGGGGAAAATCTGGAACGTCGGGACGGAATCAGCGACTGGATATTGAGCGAGGCGCGAAAGCGTTTCGGCGACGTTCGCAAGGAAGATATTTTCTATTACGTGTATGGATTCTTGCATTTGCCGGCTTATCGGGAGAAATTTTCTGCGGAGTTGAAGAAGAGTTTGCCGCGAATCATTTTGACGGACAAATTTTGGGAATTGAGCCGCGCAGGTCGTGAGCTTGCCGCGCTTCATTTGAATTACGAGGGGCAACCAGTTCCGGACGGCGTGGAAGTGATTGGCGGCGGCGATTATCGAGTAAAAAAATTAAAGCTCGTCGACGATGGACGAACTTTGATATATAATGAGCACATTACGATAAAAAATATTCCATTGCAAGCTTATGAATACGTAGTCAACGGGCGCAGTCCGTTGGAATGGATAATTGACCGCTATCAAGTCAAAACGGACAAAGCCAGCGGCATCATCAATAATCCAAATGATTGGAGCCTTGAGCAGGACAACCCGCGCTACATTTTGGATTTAATTTTGAGTTCGATAACGGTTAGCCTGAAGACGCTAGACATTGTGGAAAATCTGCCTGACGTAGGCAAGGGTGCGTTCGTTGAATGAAAAATTATCACCAAACACTGGCTTTCCACGGAGCGTTCCCTATCCTGCTAACTGTTATGTAAGGGTCGTTACTTAAACTCTTTATTTCTTCCTGCGTCATATTCGGAATCATTTCTTCTATCCGCCAATAATGTTCTCCACGCTGCTTGGGTGTTAATTGTTCGAGGTGCGCATCATATTGTTCAGGTGTCAAATTCCCAAGATAACGAATGTATTCTTTGTCGGGTAATTGCAGTGCCCGTTCTCCATTCAAAAATCCGTAGAAACCGTACTTTCTGATACTCGGCAACACTTCATGAAACACCCAACGACGAAATTTTTTTGCTTCGGGTTTACGACTTATAAAAATTAAGTGATATAATCCAGGCTCGCTAACAATATTCACTTTTTGAGGTCCGCCAAGGGTGTAGATAGTATCTACCTCCTTTTCGTCGTCATCAAGTTGTTTAGCGACTACATCGCGTGGATTTTGAATGTCGAGAGTGCGACAAAGGTCGTTAGCGACGAACCAAATTTCTTCGCCGCGTTTGATGTAGCGAAAATTCCCGAATTGTTCATGCTCAAAGAGTTCCGGAACGATTGCCGGCAGATTTTTTCTTTTCATTGCCATAAAATTCACCTCCTGTTATATAAAAGTGAATTGAAACTCGAAAGAGTTTTGCTAAAATCCAAGTGGACAGAATTCTTCTTTTGCCTCCATGTGGTTTAAGTCCACTTCATTAAGAGTGAAGACTCTGACCTGCGGATTTTCAATAATGAGCCGGCTGAAGTTCTGTCTTCTCATCGCTGAACAGGTTTTGAGCCGCAAAAGTCAGAGTGTCCGAAAGGGTGTTATGTATGTACATTGTTGGAATAGACATCGCCAAACGTTTTCACGAAGCCGCTATCATCGATTCAAGCGGCAAAGTTATCGTCAAGCGGATTCGCTTTGCTAACTCTCACACAGGTTTTCTCTCCCTCATGGAAGCGGTAAGAAAACTCGACGCGCCCGCCGAATTCGGCATGGAAGCTACAGGGCATTACTGGTTGCCGCTTTACGCGCATTTGCGTCAAACCGGACAGACTGTTCACGTAATTAACCCATTACAGTCTGACGCTTTGCGCTCCATGTTTATCCGTCAGACCAAGAACGACACCCAAGACGCGCTAATCGTCGCTGAAGTCATTCGTTTCGGTCGCTATTGTGAAACGCAAGTTGCTCCCGAAAACATTGTCGCTTTGCGCGAACTTTGCCGTCAACGTTTTTTCATCGTTGATACTGCCTCCGACTTCAAGCGCAAGATTATCGCCTTGCTCGACCAAACTTTTCCCGAATACGAGAAACTTTTTTCCGATACCTTCGGCAAGTCATCAATGGAACTTTTAGCCAATTACTCAACGCCAGAAGAAATGTTATCCGTTGATTCTCAAATCCTTGCCGACCTTTTGAGCAAAGCCTCTCGCGGTCGCTTCGGGCTCGACAAAGCCAATCAAATTCAGCAAACTGCTAAAAATTCTTTTGGCATCGTGCTTGCCTCGTCTAGTTTCGCGCTCATTATCCGTCAATATCTGGAGCAACTGAAGTCTTTGGAATCGTCTATCGCCGCTTTTGACGAAGAGATTGCTCGTCTCATGGATAATTTTGATACCAAACTTGAGACAATTACGGGCGTTGGTAAAACTTTGGCTGCCGTTATTTTCTCCGAGATTGGCGGCGATATTAGAAAATTTTCTTCCGTGCCAAAACTCGTCGCTTATGCCAGGCTTTATCCAAAATCACGCCAGTCAGGCGAGAGTAAAACTGATGGGCGAATGTCTAAGCGTGGTTCTCCTTATCTGCGACGAGCTGTTTGGCTTGCCGCCAACGTTGCCGCTTTCAAAGACCCTGCTGTCAGTCTTTTCTATCAAAAGAAACGCTCCGAGGGAAAAGACCATTTGACTGTCATTGGACATGTTTGCCACAAAATGCTTGCCATTATTTTCGCCGTCCTTCGTGATAATAAACCTTATGTTCCGGCTTCAACCTCTTAACTTTTTATAGCCGGTCTTAATCTGTTTTGGAAATTGTAATGGAATTTCTGCCCCCTAAAATCTTATCTTTTTGCGACTTGTAATAAAAAATCGGTCTGATTTCTCGACCGACCTAAATTTTTATTTGTCTTCTTGCGACTTCACGCCGTTTTCAAGCTCAGTAACTCTCTCTTGCAACATCACGATTATTCCTTCGTCGCGATTTAATCTGTACGCGATATAAAACATCACCAATATCAAAAATCCTGTTATCAAAAGAATCTCCTCCGCTCCGTTTCCACTTCCGGCAATGTTACGTTCCTATATTCCAGCCAATGCCGATTAAATTCTGCCTGTCCGTATTGTTCGAGGATTTCAGCCGCTTTTTTGTTGTCGGCTTTGTTTACTGCAACGTAAGCGAGCGAAATTGGGCAATTTTCCAAAGCCAAATCGTAAAGTCTACAACCGAGCGGGGAAACATAATAATATTGTTTCTTTTTGACTGCGCCCGCGATTATTTCCACTTGCCGTTGATTCAACCCGAACATGAAATATTTTTCCTTCAGCGATTCTTCCAATGCCTTGTCATTTGGTAAAAAAATTTGGCTCGGACACGATTCCAAAACCGTCGAGAATATCGGACTTTCCACAATATCGGTCAACGATTGGGTTGCGAACACTACCGATGCATTTGCTTTGCGCAAAACTTTGAGCCACTCGCGAATTTTCTGCGCGAATTGTTCATTGTCGAAGAAAACCCAACATTCATCGAGAATTATCAGCGTTGGTGCACCTGTTAAGCTTTGTTCTATCCGATGAAAGATATACATCAGCGTTGAGCCGACTATTGCCGGTGTCGCCATCAATTTTTGCATCTCAAATGTTTGCCACGACGATAATTGCAAGCTGTCTGTGTCCGCGTCGAAGATTTCTCCGTATGCGCCTGAAATTGTCAATGGTTGCAGTGCCGTTTTAAGTTCGACCGATTGAATTGCGTTTACGAGGCTCGTCATGCGCCGAAAATTTTTG
>CAMJKR010000081.1 GCA_946406415.1 uncultured Selenomonadales bacterium
AACGGAGTCTATTTTTTCATCAAGCTTATCGATTTTTGCCTCCAACTTGTCCATGCGTGAGTCTTGCTTATCCATACGATTTTCCATGCGGTCAAGTCGTTTGTTCGTTTCTTGCTGTTGCGCCCAAATCAATTTGTTGAACGTGGGTTCCGTAGCGTAGTTAGATTTTCTTCTTGAGGCAGGTTCCGGCATTTGAATTCCCCCTTTGCTTTAGTAAAATTTTATCAAAGGAACTTTTAAGCGTCAATTTTTTCTGCTACAATCGGCGCGGAGGTGTTGAGCATGTTAGAAAATTTGTTTATCGATAGCCCGCTGAACGGCAGATTAATTCCGCTGAACAAAGTTAACGATAAAATTTTTTCGAGCGGCGCGGCTGGACGTGGAGTGGCAATTAAAAATCCCGACGGAAAAATTTTCGCGCCCTTCGCCGGCATTGTAAATTTTTTTGCGTCGCCTGGAGTTATCGGCTTGCAATCTTTTAACGGCGTCGAACTTTTGATTCACGTCGGTTTGAACAGTTGCAAATTCATCGGTGAAAGCTTTCAGCCGCAAGTAACGGCAGGCGACACGATTAAGCGCGGACAAATTTTGTTTACGTTTGACCCGCAAGAAATGATTCGCGCCGGTTTCGAGACGACTACGCCGATTGTCGTTACCAATCCCGAAAATTTTGGCGACATTATCTTTAAGCTCGGCGGACAAAAAATTATCGTGCAACGCGCTGACCGCGAGGGAATTTTCTTTACACTAAAAAACTATTTATGCTACAATCTGCGCGGAGGTGTTGACTATGGGATTATGGGGTAATATTAGCTCGTCGTTTATATTATCAGTCGCAAATCAAACGACGAATCAAACGAATGCCGCGCCGCCGCCCGCTAAAGAAAAGCACAAGCCCGCTAAGTCGAAGAAAAAATCGGACAAAGCTACAGACGCGCCGCCGTCGGATACAGAAAAGATTAGCTTGAATGTTGAATCGTTGAAGGGGATGGGCATGGAAAATTTATTGCAACTGCGCGAGGAATTGCTTGAAAAAATTCGTCGAATCGCGGAGACGTGCGAAGGCATCGAAAACGAAGCGAACGCCCGCCGCATCACCGAACTCAACGGACGACAAGCCGAATTACTCGCGCAAAAGGACGAACTCAAAGCTAAACTGTTCGCACTCGACGGCGAACTCGGCACCATCGGCAAAAACATTCAAAACTTGTCCGGCTCCGGACCCGAAAAGATTTTGCAGGCGATTAAAAATCAGCGGTGGTATTTCTTCAAGAACAAGCCGAAAGTTTTGATGGACAGAGACACCGCGCTCCTTTGGGCTGATTTGAATTATTTCCCTCTCAGTCCAACTGACGATACCGGTTACAACTACAAAGATAATCACGAAGAAAAAAGACGTGTTTTAGACAAAGCCAATACTAATAAATTTGGCGACTGTAATGACTGGAAATTTCCTACGATGAGCGAATTTAAAAAGTTTATAACATCTACGACGCCACATTACAATTCATCATCGCATAAGTTGAAGGACAAAGAATATTGGACAATTACAATTGATGATGAAATCAACGGTATAAATTTAAAAGATAATAGTACGAGCGAAGGCTGGTGGGCTCAAATTATCCCGTGCAGTCATGCTTATGTACCCGAAGACTACGAAAACAATATTTCGTCGTCGAATAATTTCTACACAGATACGGAGAAACTTCAATTCACGCTGGATATTTTCGTACAGAACGATTTAATCCCGATGTTTGACGACGAGGCAATAACTCATCTTTACCGCACAATTTTCGTCGACAAGCCCGCGCTCTTGAAACAGCTCGCTGAAGTCGAAGCGCAAATCGCAGACCTGCAACCCGCGCAGAGGAAACTCACCGCGAATTTTAACTATAAGCCGTTGCTGGCGAAATATGACGTTGCGGCAATCGCGAAGTCGCCGATAAAATATTTCGACGCGGTGCTAAACGTGGCTGACGAGTTCCTTGACATACTGAATGAATACGAGACCGCGCAGGCAGAGACGATCGCGGCGTTCCTGAAAATCGCGCTCAAGCTCAAGGCGAAGTATACCGACAACCCCAACCTCACGCCCGAAGAAAATTCATTGCTTGCCGAACGTCAAAAATTTTTGGCGCAACGTTTGGAACTCGGCACCGACGAACCCAAGCGCAAAATTCTTGCCGTCAAGGCGCAAGCAGAAAATTTTTTCAAACGGTTGGAGGCAGTCAACGCCGGCGACAATTCAATTAGCGACCTTGCCGCCTTGCAAGCCGAGCCCCGCGCAGATTTCGAGTTGCTTGTCGAGAATATGGCGCGAATCATTCTTGACACGCAACGCCGCGTCGATTTCTTCGCCGAAAATAAAGATTTAGTTGCAAGCGTCGTGAATTTCAATGCGCACTGGAGCGACAACTACAAAGCGTTCAAGACGAGTTTACGCGAGGAACTTTCTGCCGCGTGCCGCAACGAGAGCATTGACGACGAAATTTTTGCCGCGTGGTATGACGATTGGCAAGTTAAGCGTTTTGCTATTGAACAGCGATTTTTGCCGCTTGTCGAGTTCGCGATTAAAGGCAATCTGATTGATGCTTTCGACGTTATTTCAGGAAGCTTGCAAAGCTATCGTGATTCAGTCGACAAATTTTATCTGCACGAGAGGAAAAATATTTATCAAAAGTTCGTGTTCACGTCGGGCGGCGACTTGCAAGAAAAATTCGAGACGGAAAGCGAACTTTACAAATTGGCGGAAAAACTTCAGCGCGATTTGCAAGGAATAATTTTTTCATGCGACAAGGCTGAAGAAAGAATTTTCCTGCTTAATTGGTCGGAGCCGCTGTTGAATTTGCCGATTGACGAGATAAGCAATTTCGTTCGTGACAAAAATCTTGACGCGATTTCAGAGGAAGTTTTGACGCAATTCACCGCGATAAAGCGACAAAATTTCGCAACGTATCTTTCTGATAGCAAAACCTATAGCGAGGCAATTCAGCGGCGCGAGCAAGAATATAACGCGCTGATTTTCCGTATGCGCAAGGACTTGCATAAATCATGAACATAATCGCGGAGCCTTTGACGTTTGACTTGGAGCCGGCGGAGATTTGGACGTTTAAAAATCCGAAGCGCGGCGATCATATTCGCGTTCGGCGCATGGACGGGCTTTATTATCATCACGGAATTTTTGTTTCGACGGAAGAGGTGATTCACTTCACGGGCGACGACGATGACAGCGTTCTTGATTGGTCGAAGGCGCACGTTATCAAAACCGATCTGCAAAAATTTCTGCGCGGCGGTGAAGTCGAGGTTAAAGAGTACAATGACGCGGAACTAGACGACCTTTATCCCGTCGAGGGCATTGTCAGTTATGCGCGGGCGTGTCTCGGCGATGACGGTTACAATTTAGTTTTTAACAACTGCGAACATTTTGCTAACGCCTGCACGCTCGGCAAATATCGCAGTCGGCAAGTAGAAAATTTTTTCGGAGGTAAAACTATGGGTTTATGGGGTTCTATAAAAAGTTTTTTCGGATTAGGTTCGTCAAGTCGCTCGTCGAGTAGCTACAATTATAACTATGAGCCGGATAAAGTTAAGATTGCGGAGATTGAACGCGATACGAAATTAAAGCTTGCGGACAAGGAAAAAGAACGAATCGAACTTATGCGCGACGCACAACTTGAGTTGCTTAAAGCGCAGACAATGAGCCAAATGGCAATCGACAAGGCGCGTGTCGAAGGTATGACGGCAATGGCAAATCAACTCGTCATCTTGCAAGAAAAAATGCTTGACGTAGCCAAAAAAAGAATCGCGATAATCGAGGAAGGTTCACTGCCGATTATCCGCGAGATTGAAAATTTTTATGACGAGGTCGGCAACAAAATTTCAGCCAATAACGACGAATACAACACAAAAAAATTGCCTCAGCTCTTGGGAATTTTGAGGCAATACGAGACAGATTCGCCCGAACATGAAATTTTTTCCGCGCAGATAAGGGCGGATATGGAGCGGCAAGGAAAATTTATCGAACAGCAAATGGCGCGTGTAAGTGAACGGCAAAATTTGGTTCTGCAAAGTTTCCTGTCGACAAAAGAAAAAATCATTGAGCAAACGGGGCAAATTACGCAGAATATCGCAGAGGGCTATTTGAAACGACAAGTAGAAAATCTGTTGCCGCAAGGTCAAGCGTCGTTGCCAAATACAGAAATAAAACAACTGCCGCCCGCCGACTAATTGGCGGGATTTTTTGTTGGCTCGGCAAAAATTTTAAAGCTCAATTCGCAGGAAATAATTTTACCGCTCGCGCTTTCCGCAGAAAAATTTTCTAGGCTTATTAAGCGACCGCCGTCAAGTAGCTCGCGTATAAAATTCAGCAATGAAATATAATCCGTCTCCAAATTTATGCTTACGACTTGCGCTTGAAAATTTTCCGCAGAAATTACCTCGCCCGTTTGAATTGAAATAATTCGCACTCTGTGGAAGTCAGCCGTCCGATAAAGTTCGTCGATAAATTTATCCTGCGCAATCGTCGCCGGTAAAAACTTCCGTGCCGCGTCGAGTTCAAGCTCTTTTGTCTCCACGAACGCCGATAAATTTTCGTGTCGCGCTTTAAGCTCCAAAATTTCCCGCTCAACTTCGCGCAGGCGTCGCGTCTCAAGCTCCATGCTTAAAATTTCCCGCTGTGTTGTCGTGTAAAAAAATTGATACCAGCCGACAAAAATTAGCACGCATAAAATAATCGTCGTTGGCAGAAAAAAATTGTCGCGCATGATTCCTAACCTTAACGAAAAAGGAGCCGCGCAAAACCGGCTCCTCGTGAAAAATTTTAGTCTGCAGTGAACGGCAAAAGCGCGATGTTGCGGGCGCGTTTAATGGCGATTGTCACTTGACGCTGATGCTTGGCGCAGTTGCCCGAAATGCGGCGCGGCAGAATTTTTCCGCGCTCGGTGGTGAAACGGCGAAGTTTTGCCGCGTCCTTATAATCTATCTGCTCAACTTTATCAACGCAAAACGCACAAACTTTCCTGCGCGGGCGTCGACCTCTTTCTCTGCGCATCTTCAATCCTCCTTAAAATGGCGTGTCGTCCGGGTCAATGGGTTCGCCGCCGAAGTCGTCATAATTATTTTTTTGTGGCGGTGCGGGCTGGCGATTTTGATAACCGTCATTTGCAGGCTTGGAATAATTATTATCGCCGCCGCTGTCAGCGCGTTTCGAGTCAGCGAATTCGATATTATCAACCCAAATGTCGAACGAATTAACCTTAACGCCGTCTTTATTTTCATAAGTAGACGTTTGCAAACGCCCTTCGACAAGAACGCGGGAACCTTTACGGAGATATTTACCGCAAAATTCCGCAGTCTTATCCCACGCCGTCAAATTAAAAAAGTCAACGGTTTTTTCCTTGCTGTAGGGACGATTAACCGCGATACCCATACGAGAATAAGCTTTGCCGGCTTGCGAATAGCGAACTTCAGGGTCGCGAGTTAAATTGCCGGAAAGAAAAATCTTATTCATTGGCTACCCCTTTCTCGTCAGAACGAACAATCATGTGCTTAAGAATTTCGTCCGTAATTTTCATGACGCGATCGACTTCAGCAACGCAGGCGGGTTCGCACGTCACGTAGAACAGCACGTAAAAGCCTTCCGCCTCTTTTTTAATCTCGTAGGCAAGATGACGTTTACCCCAGCGGTCTTCTTTAGTGATAGTTCCGCCGTTCGCCGCGATTAACTTTGCAAATTTGTCAATGACGGCGACAGTTGCCTCTTCCTCCATTGAGCGGATTATGAAGATAACTTCGTACTTCCTCAACTTGATACACCTCCCTTTGGTCTTCGGCTCGCTTGGACGAGCAGAGAGTTTTTTACTACTAACGGGCAAAAATTATATCACCGAAAAAAATTTTAGACAAGGGCTAATGAAAATTTTCCCAGCGCAGAATTTTCGTTGTGCTTGTAAATGAAAATAAAGCATGATACAATCCTTGCGTATTTTAGGAATTTTTTTGCGCGTTGGCAGAAAGGAGTTTTGCAATTTGTTTGGGATGTCAATGAGCGTCGGGATAGATTTGGGCACGGCAAATATTTTAGTTTACGTCAAGGGCAAGGGCATAGTTCTGCGCGAACCGTCGGTTGTCGCCGTTGATAAAGACAAGGACAAAATTTTAGCAATAGGGCAAGAGGCGCGAGATATGATAGGACGCACGCCAGGAAATATCGTAGCGATTCGCCCGTTGCGCGACGGAGTTATTGCCGATTTTGAAATGACGGAATCAATGATTCGTCATTTCTTAGAAAAAGTTATCGGGCGGTCGTTTTTATTCCGTCCAAAAGTAATGATTTGCGTGCCGACGGGTGTCAACGACGTAGAAAAACGCGCCGTGCAAGAGGCGGCTGAACAAGCGGGCGCAAAACGTACAGAGCTGATTGAAGAGCCAATAGCGGCGGCATTAGGCGCGGGGATTGATATTTCCGAGCCAATGGGTTCGATGATTGTCGACATAGGCGGCGGCACGTGCGACGTTGCAGTTATTTCTTTGGGCGGAATTGTCTGTGGAGAAAGTTTGCGCGTGGCAGGTGACAAATTCGATAGCGACATAGAATTTTACATTAAAAAAGAATACAACTTGATGATAGGCGAACGAACTGCGGAAAATATTAAAGTAAACGTCGGCGCAGCATATCCCGGCGCGAGGCATGAAACTATCAGCGTGCGAGGGCGCGACGTGGTTAGCGGCTTGCCGAAAAATATAACCGTCGACTCGGACGAAATTGCCGAAGCCTTGCACGATTCTGTTGAAAGTATAATTGTTTGCGTCAAAAATGTTTTAGAAAAGACGCCTCCCGAACTTGCCGCCGATATTATGGATCACGGGATTGTTTTGACAGGCGGCGGCTCCATGCTTTACGGCTTGGCGGATTTGATTCGCAAGGAAACTAATATTCCCGCCATGCTTGCCGACGACCCGTTGAGTTGCGTGGCTATCGGCACCGGCAAGGCTATCGAATTCAGCAAAAAACTTTAGAGGAGTGATTTTCTTTTGGGATTGAAAAAATTTTTGGCGGCAATCTGCGCGGCGGGACTTTTGCTGACGGGTTGCGGTTCGGACAATAGCGGCTCCGAAAATAAAGATCCAAACTCTCAAGCTACGATAATTAAGCTCGGAATGATTAGCCACCTCAACGCCAGCGAAAAACAAATGGAAGAATATCTTTTAAAAATTCAAGAAAAATCGCGTGCCAAAGTTGTTAATCACGTGCCAGTTTTCTACGACAATTTAAATCTTATGGAAATGGGGCTTGATTCGGGCAAAGTCGACGTTATCAGCACTTATAAATGCGTCGCCGATTATCTGCTAGCCAATAACGATAAGTTTGAAATTGTTGCTGACGATTGGATTAAAGGACTAAGCGATAATTTCTGTTTTGCCGTGCGCAAGGAAGATACTGCGCTTAAAGACGACCTCAACAAAACTATTCAGGAAATGCGCGGCGATGGCTCACTTGATAAACTTATCACAGCATACGTTACTAACGTCGACAAGGGCAAGGCTCCGCCCAAAATTGATATTCCGAAAATTGACGGCGCGGCAACGATTAAAGTTGGTATTACTGGTGACTTGCCGCCGCTTGATTATGTAAGTGCAGACGGTCAAGCCGCAGGATTTAATACGGCTTTGCTCGCGGAAATTGCTAAACGTCTCAACAAAAATATTGAACTCGTGCATATCGACAGCGGGGCGCGTGCGGCGGCTTTATCGGCAGACCAAATCGACGTTATCTTTTGGGCGATTGTTCCTATTGGCGAACATTTCCCCGCCAATGTCGATAAACCGGAAGGCGTAGTCTTGAGCGAACCTTATTTCCATGACGACGTTACTCATCTTAAACTCAAGAATCGAGGTGCTTAAATGAAAAAGTTTTTAGCAACAATCTGCGCGGCGGCTCTGCTAATGGTCGGTTGCGGCGGCGAAAAAGTTGCCGATAAACCTGCCAGTAATTTTTCC
Organism: uncultured Selenomonadales bacterium; assembly: GCA_946406415.1. GTDB lineage: Bacteria > Bacillota > Negativicutes > Selenomonadales > Selenomonadaceae > Quinella. The sequence continues at coordinate 7,999 of CAMJKR010000081.1, forward strand.
GGCGCGGAAGTTAAACTCGGTATGATGACTCGTCTTAACTCCGATGAACAGAAAATGGGTACAGTCCTCGACGATGTGGCAGAAAAATTCGGTCTCAAAGGCACGAAACACTTGCCCAAATTCTACGACAGCTTGAAGCTTATGCAACTGGGCGTTGAATCCGGCGAAGTCGAAGCGATAAGCACTTACAAGAGCGTCGCCGATTATCTCGTTGCCAACAATGATAAATTTGAAATCGTCCCCTACGAAGCCCTTAACAAGCTTAGCGATTATTTCTGTTTTGCCGTGCGCAAAAACGAAACTCAACTTAAAGATGCCTTCGATAAAGCTATTGACGACATGAAAGCTGACGGCACACTTGATAAGCTCGTTAATGACTACATTACAAAAGTAGATAAGGGCAAGACGCCGCCCGCAGTTGAAATTCCTAAATTTGACGGCGTGGAGACAATTAAAGTTGGTGTGACTGGCGACCTCCCGCCGCTTGATTTGATTCTGCCCGATAACTCGCCTGCAGGTTTTAATACTGCTATGCTCGCTGAAATTTCTAAACGCATTGGCAAAAATATTGAGCTTGTCCAAATTGAAACGGGCGCACGTGCGACGGCTCTTAGTTCCAAATTTATTGACGTTGTATTTTGGGTTATCGTTCCCGTCGGTCAAGAAGTTCCTATCGATATTGACAAGCCCGAAGGTCTCGACCTTTCCAA
>CAMJKR010000082.1 GCA_946406415.1 uncultured Selenomonadales bacterium
ATGGACGATAAAAAATTTTTTGAAGCGGAAGCTTGTGGGCTGTTTGAACTCGTCGGCGAGCAGGTGGACGCGGAGGAGATTCCCACGGCGGGCAATTCGTTCTTTGACAAAAGTTTTTTCGGGACGCGGGTTTTGATTCTGGCTCCGCACCCCGACGACGAGATTAACATTGCCGGCAATATGATTTTGACTTTGGCGGCGGCGGCTAAGGCGGAAATTTTCGTTGCTTACTCAACTAACGGCGACTTTGAGCAAAAAGCGGAAGTTCGCACACAAGAGGCAGTTGACGCACTGAAAATTTTAGGCGTGCCTCGCGAAAATATTATTTTTCTCGGCTACGGCGACGGACATAAACTTTCCGACGTTCCCACGCAATCGCCCGCCGGTCACGTTGAAACTTATGCGACAGAAAATTTCGTTGACTACGCCAAAAAAACTTTTGGACGTCACAGCTCCTATACTCGGAAAAATTTTAAGCGCGATTTGAAAAGTTTGCTCCTTGAGTTGCGTGCCAATATTATCTTCTGCGTGGATTTTGATAATCATCAAGACCACCGCACGTTGTCGATTTTGTTCGAGGAAGTTTTGGGCGAAATTTTATCGGAGCGCGGTGATTATCGTCCTGAAGTTTATAAAAAATTTGCTTATGCGACTGCGTTTACTGCCGCCGCTGATTTTTACGCGCCAAATCTTTTGTCGACGCCCAAGCCTAAACTCGGTGAGACTGACACTTACGACTTTGACTTTATCGACCGCGCCAATTACATTTGGGCTAATCGTGTTCGATTTCCCGTTATGCACAGTCAAACGCTTTTGAAAGGCAATCCAGTTGCTGAAGCAATTTTTGCGCACAAATCACAGCGCAACGAGTGGAATTCTTTACGCATTATTAATTCCGACGAAATATTTTTCGAGCGGCGCACTGATAGCCAAACTTTTTCCGCAAAGGTTACGGCGACTGCAGGCGACGCCTCCAAAGTTAAAGATTTTAAAATCATTGACACCAATGACGTTAACGCCACGCCCGCGCAGATTGCAAATAATCTTTGGCAAGGCAAGAAAATTTTTTTCGAGTGGAAAGAACCAATTCAAGTTCAGAGGATTGTAATTTATGGCAACCCGCTTGACGACGTCCCCGCGAAAATTTCTCTGCGACTTGAAATTGACAAGGCGGGAATTTCTTTAGATAATGTAAAAAATTTCAGCGCGGAACTTCCAAATCACGGACGCCCACTGATTATTAATACGGAAAAAATTTTTGTGACGCGGGCGGAAATTACAGCCGTTAACGCCGGAAAAAATTTTGGGCTGGCAGAGGTTGAATTCTTCGCCAATGCCGAACCGTTGCATAAAATCCCGCCGTTTATAAAGCTCACTGTTAACAATAATTTTTTCTACAACTACGCCGTGCCTTACGAGGTTGACAAAATTTCTATCGGGCTTTATCGTTTCCACGTCGATGCGCCCGTTAAAGTTACGGCGACGGCGGGCGACGAAAATATTTTATCGGAGATTATTGACGACGAATTGATTTTAAATCTCGGCAAGGCAACGGAAATTATTTTGACGGCGGAAGTTGTCGGCTCTGATATTTACGACCGCGCAATCATTCGCCGCGTCGGAGATTTGGCGCAAATTCAATTAAAGGTTTGGCAGTGGCTGGACAAGTTGCGCGTCCACAAGTTGAGGAATATATGAGCGTTTTAAAAGTCAACGAGGAATTATTTATCGGGTCGGGCGGACATCAAGCTACGTATATTCACCCGATTGACCCGCACAAGTGCATAAAAATTCCGCACATGAAAGACGACGGCGACGTTAAAAAGGAAATGCGCTATCGTCGAATGTGCGCAAAAAAATTGGCGAAGTCTAAACTCGTGACAGAATTTTTCGGGACGGTTGAAACTAATTTGGGGCTGGGCTACGTTTTTGAGCGAGTCCTCGATTACAACGGCAAAACAAGCCTCGATATGAAAAAATTTTTGCCGACGACTAAGCCAGATAAAAAAATTCTACAGCGCATTTGGACAATCTTGCTAAATTTTAAATCGGACTTCCTGCAAGAAAATATTGCAATCGTCGACACGGATATAGAAAATTTTATGGTGCAGGAACATGCGCCCGGAGCTTATCGCGTGCGAATCGTCGACAATATCGGGACGCCCGTTTTAATCCCGCTGGTTTATTGGTTTGACTTTGCGGCGGCGTGGAAGGCTAAACGTTATTGGAATAAAATTGTTGATTGGCTGGTAGAAAATTATCCCGAAATAATTCCGCCGGAACTCGTCGCGCAACTCAAGGAGAAATGAATTATGCCGAAAATTTCACTCGATGCGGCAATGTATAAAGTCGTATTGCTTATGGCATTAGCAGTGATGCTGTCGACTGCCGCCGCAAGTATTGCCGTCGGACTGGGAACGCTTTTTATAATCGTGTGGTCGGTGCGCCATAAAAAATTGCCGCCATTCGACTCAAATATTTTAGAAGTGCTAGCGGTTTATCTGGTGTTGCAGGCTTTTATCGCGGCGATGTCGTGGGAGCCGTGGAACAGTTTCCGCGAAGTTATCGGCGAAGTGCACAGACTTTTTCCGCTGATATTTGCCATGACGTTCATAAAAAAACGCGAGCAACTTTGCGGCGTGCTGATTGCGTCGCTGTTGGCATTTCTAATCAATGACGTGGCGGGCATTTATCAATACGTCGTCAAGGGCGAGCCGCGAGCGTTCGGATTTAATCACACGCCGACATTTTACGGTTCGTTCATGCTAATGCAGTTGCCGATGTTAATTTACATGGCAAAACTTGAAATTTTATCGACGTTGTGGCGGAGATTGGCGGCATTCACGGCGGTTTTGAGTTTAATTTGTTTAGTGCTGTCGATGACGCGGGGCGCGTGGTTGGCGTTGGTTATAGTCGTCGTGATTTTCGTCGCGCTTGAAAAAAGATACCGCCTCTTAACGGCAAAAATCTGCGCGGGCTTAGCGGTAGTGTTTTTAATCGTGGCGTTAGCATCTCCGCAAATTCAAGAGCGATTGTCGACAATGACGAGCACGAAATTTCAGAGCAATACTGAGCGCGTTTTAATGTGGAAGGCGGCGGCAGAAATTTTCCGCGATTATCCGATTTACGGCGTCGGGCAAAAAATGTACGCCAACGCTTACAATAAATACTACATAAGCAAAGAAGCGCGAGAACGAGCCGGCGTAATTGGAGAAGTGGGACATACTCACCCGCACAATAATCTTTTGCACAGGGCGAGCGAGGGCGGCTTAATTGGGTTGGCGTCGTTTATCGGGCTGTATGTGTATTTCTTCTGGAAATTTTATAATCAGTACAAGCGCGAAAAAATTTTTGCATTCGGCGCGGGCATGACGGCGATTTTAATTTTGGCTGGACTTCAACTGGAGGGCTTGACTGATACAAATATGAATCAAGTTCCGATAATGCGAGAATTTTGGTTGTTAGCAGGAACTTTAATCGCGGCGGAAAATATTACTAAGAGGTGACTTTTTTGACTATAGATGAAAAAATTTTTGAGGAACCCGAAGGCGAATATTGGGTTGACGCAAAATTAACCAGAACGCGTCGAATAGCATTAGAACGATTTGCTAAAGAAAAACTCGGCGTGAAATTTTCGCACATAGAAACGCTTGACATTGCTTTAACGCATAAATCTTACGCGAACGAATTCGAGCCGCGCATAAAGTACAACGAGCGACTTGAATTTTTGGGCGACGCGGTTTTAGGTTTGGCGACGGCGACATATCTTTTTAAGCACTTCACGCATTTAAAAGAGGGTGAACTAACTAAGACGCGCTCCGGAATTGTTCGGCAGTCGACGCTTACACGCATTGCAAAGGAAATAAATTTAGGCGATTTACTTTTGCTGGGACCTAGCGAGCTGATGTTTGATCGTGGACGCGATTCAAATCTTGAGGACGCATTGGAAGCGGTTATCGGCGCGATTTACTACGACAAAGGTTGGGCTGTTGCCTGCGATTACATCTTCCGCCAATTTACGCCAGAATTCGAGCGCGTCAAAGTTACGGGCATTCCAAAAGATTACAAAAGCAAGTTGCAGGAAGTTATTCAGCACAATCCGCCGTTGAAATTAACATATGCCGAATTGGGCGCGAATGGTCCCGACCACGATAGAACTTTTGAGGCGGCGGCGTTGATTGACGGAAAAATTTACGGGCGCGGCGTCGGGCGCAGTAAAAAAGCCGCCGAGCAAGAGGCGGCAAGAAAAGCTTTACAAAAAATGGGCGAGATTGATTAAACATCACTCCAATTATCGGCGATATGCTTGCCGATGATTTTTTTTATTCTGTCGAGCGGATAAGGAACCTCGTATTCGTCGAAGTAACCAATTTCAACAATCCGCGCTTGATTAACGTCATTGTAGCGACCAACAGGCACGTCAACCACGTCGCCAATCGCAAGTGTCTCGTCTTCGGTGGTATAGGTGTAGTGCTTGTAACTGTCCTTGAATTGAACTTTGCACAAAATATATTTGCCTTTTGGCAACGCAACTTCAACCAACGACGGCGAAAAAATTTCAGCAGTTAAATCCGCCGCGCAGGCGTGAAGCTCTTCAACAAAGATTGTAAGTCCTGGCAAAAGATTTTCGCTGTAAGGAGCCTCTAAAGTTTCCGTCGAGCCGTCATGTCGAACGAGTTCAAAATTTATTCGCGGCTCCGAATCATTATCAACGTCCTCTAGTTCTATGCCGTCTAAAAAACTTTGGCAGAAGTCGAAAATTTTTTCAGTCTTGTCGCCTAAGTCGTAGATGTGCACGGAACTTTTTTTGTTAAGCGTCAAAGTTTTCTCGTGGCGGTCAAGCGTTAACGTCTCAGCAGAATAATTCATAGTGACTTTTTCAAGCCGCTTGCGATTGATAAACTCCAGCTCCAGAATCAATTTATCGAGCCAATCCAAAAATTTCTCCCAATTTTCGGGGTAAGCGTTCGCGCCCTGTCCGCGATAAATTTTTTCGCCGTCCTTGAAAATTAATTGCCACTGCACGCCGTCGGGAATGTCAGATGAATAATTTTTCTCCCACGCTAAAATATTCAGCGCGTCGAGTTCTTTAAACCAATCCGCAGACATTTTAACGGCGGGCGATTTTTTTTTGTCGACGTTCAGCAAGCCATTGCGCAAAATTTTATAATTCGCCGAGCCTTTGACGATTGCAACTTCAACTGTCTTGTAGCCGTCGAATAAGTCGCCGACCGTGAATTTTATATACTTAGCCATTACTCAATCTCCCACAGAAAATCAACGGTATCACTTGCTTTAATCTCGTCGAGCTTGAAGTCGAACGAATTTTTTGCACCGACCGCGCTTTCTGCGCAAAGAATATTTTCGCGGTTAATGTTCAAAACGTCCCAAGAGTAATTTATTTCAAGGAGCTTGCCGAGATTGACGCCCAAAGCCGCGCAGAGAATTTTAGCTTTGCGGCGGGCGTCGCGGGCGGCAGATTTTAAAATCTTGTCGCTGAAGCCGTCAACGTCTTTTATCGTGAACGCAATAGAAATTTTCGGCTGGGCGAGGCTTTCGGCAATCGTATCGACGGCGGCATTGAGTTTAGCGTTATCAAATTCAAACGTCAGCTTTAAATCGTGGCGACACTCGAAGGCAACAAAAATTTGACGATAACGTTTGGTTGTGTTGTCGCGATATTCCTCGTTCTCGTAAATGGCTCGCACGTTAAAATTAGTCGTCTTCAAGTCGTCGGCTTTAAAACCCGCCTCGACAATCGCCTCGCGGAGCATGTCGACTTGTTGACTGCCGATTTTCACTGCGGCGGAGTATTCTTTGTTCTGCGCGGTCAAAGTCAGCGACAAAACGACGGTATCGGGAATCTGCGCGGCGTGTCCGGTTCCTCTTATGTGAATCGTGCGTTTTTCTTCCGTCATGAAATTTTCCTCCCAAAATTTTCTCGTGCTAAAAATTCTACAAAAATTTTTCTCGCCCTGCTTTGACATGCCATAAAAATTAATCTAAACTTGCGTGCAGATTTTACAAAAGGTCGTGATAAAAAATGTTGCGTGCACTCGCAATAATTTGGTTAATTTGGGGCTTAAACTGGGTCGTCATGAAAACGGCGAATACTTATTTCCCGCCGATACTTTTTGTGACGTGGCGATTTGGAACGGGCGCATTAATTTTATTGGCGTTCGCGTATTGGCGAAAAATTCCATTCCCCGACAAAAAATTTCTGCCGTGGATAGTTTTAACGGGAATTTTAATGCTCGTGCTAAATAACATCGCCGCGCAGATCGGAATGCAATCGATAAGCGCGGGCATGGCGGCAGTATTGAATTATACCGCGCCGCTGTGGACGGCAATTTTAGCGCACTTCACATTGAACGAACGATTAACGCGGCTGAAATGCTTCGGAATTTTTTTGGCAATCGTCGGCTTGTACGTGTTAATGGGCTTGCAGGGCGTCGACGATTTGGGCGCGGCGTTCATAATAATTTTGGGCGCAATGATTATGGGCGTATCAAATATAATTGTCAAACTAAAATTGAGCAAAAGTAATATGGTTCAGCTGACGACGTGGCAAATGGTCTTCGCCGCAATCGTATTGGTCGGCTATTCGTCGCTAGTCCCGCAGGGCGAAATTAATTGGTGTTTACCGGCTGTGCTCTGCGTAATTTATAACGGCGCGTTGGCTTCAGCATTGGCGTTTTTCCTGTGGAACTACGTTTTAACGCACATTGAGGCAAGTACCGCATCAATCGCAACATTAGTCGCGCCGGTCGTCGGTGTATTAGGCGGCGTATTCATTTTGGGCGAGCCGTTCACCGTTCAAATCGTAATTGGCATAATTTTAATCTTCGCGGGCATTTTGATTGTAGTTAAAAAGAGAGGAGCCAAATAACTTTGACACTTACTGAAGAAATAAATAAGCGTAGGACGTTTGCAATAATTTCACACCCCGACGCGGGCAAAACGACGTTGACAGAAAAACTTTTGCTTTACGGCGGCGCAATTCACTTGGCAGGCTCGATTAAGTCGCGCAAAACTCAACGGCACGCAGTTAGCGATTGGATGGAGATTGAAAAACAACGCGGAATTTCCGTTACGAGTTCCGTTTTGCAATTCGATTACGCCGGCTGCCGAATTAATATCCTCGACACGCCTGGACACCAAGATTTTTCAGAGGACACTTATCGCACGTTAATGGCGGTTGATAGCGCGGTTATGATTCTCGACGCGGCAAAGGGTGTTGAGGCGCAGACTAAAAAATTGTTTAAAGTTTGTCGTGAACGGCGCATTCCGATTTTTACATTTATCAACAAGCTTGACCGTTACGGCAAAATTCCGCTTGATTTGCTAGACGAGATTGAAAAAGTTTTGGGCATTCCAACTTATCCGATGAATTTCCCGATTGGCACCGACGGAAAATATTTGGGCGTCTTCGACAGGCAAAAAAATTTGATCGAACTTTTCGCGGAAGATACCACGCACGGACAAAAAGAACGCGCCTCCGAAATTTTTTCTGCCGACGACGCGGAAGTTATCAAACGCATTGGGCAGGAAAATTTTGACGCGCTCCAAGAAGATTTAATGTTGCTTGACGAGGCGGGCGAAGTTTTCGACAAAAATAAAGTTGACGCAGGCGAATTAACTCCGACGTTTTTTGGTTCGGCAATGACAAATTTTGGCGTGCAAAACTTTTTGGAAGAATATTTGAGACTTGCGCCGCCGCCCGCCCCCAGACTTTCAAGCGACGGAATTATTGAGCCTGAAGACGAAAAATTTTCTGCGTTCGTGTTTAAAATTCAAGCTAACATGAATCCCGCTCACAGAGACCGCCTCGCGTTTATCAGAATTTGTTCAGGCAAGTTTGAACGCAATATGACAGTTTGGCACGCGGCAAGCGATAAATTAATCAAGCTCGCGCAACCTCAACAATTTCTCGCGCAGGATAGGCAGATTATCGACGAAGCTTTTCCGGGCGATATTGTTGGATTGTTTGACCCCGGCATTTTTGGTATTGGCGATACGCTCACCGACGCCGCCCATAAATTTAAGTTTGAAGACTTCCCGACCTTCCCGCCCGAAAAATTTGCTCGCGTGCAAGCTAAGGACACCATGAAGCGCAAACAATTTGCAAAAGGCATTGACCAGCTTACACAGGAGGGCGCGATTCAACTGTTCAATCAAGTTGGCGCGGGCACTGAATCTTACGTCGTTGGAACTGTCGGAACGTTGCAATTTGAAGTTCTGCAGTATCGTTTGAAGTCTGAGTACGGCGTCGACGTGCTGTTGACAATGTTGCCGTTTGAAGTGGCTCGTTGGCTGAAATTTTCCGACGGCGCAAAAGTTACTCCTGCAAGCCTGCGCGGCGCAGATAGAGGAATGTTTGTCCTTGACCGCGCAGAAAATCCCGTGTTGCTCGTCGAAAACGAATGGGCTTTAGGTTGGATAAGCGATAACAACCCTAAACTTGAAATGAGCGCGACGCCCTTTGAAAATTAAAAAACCGCCGAAGCGGTCAAAAAATTTTTATCCTGCTTTTGCTTGCGATACGAGACTTTGACGAAACGTTATGTAATCTTCAACAGCCGCTTTAAATTCACGTTC
>CAMJKR010000083.1 GCA_946406415.1 uncultured Selenomonadales bacterium
ATTTCTCCCGAAGCCCCCGTTCCGATTGCTCGCGTCATGGAAGTTAAAGAAACTTTAGGCGGCGCGGCGAATGTCGTACATAATTTGGCGTTGCTCGGTTGTCAAACGTCGATAATCGGGCAAATCGGCGCGGATAATCACGGCGAAATTTTTCTTGATAAGTTAAAAGCTTTGGGCGTCGACTATTCGGGCGTGATTGAAACTTCAAAGCCGACTACGACGAAAATTCGCGTGATAAGCGGTCATCAGCAAATGATTCGCCTTGATTTTGAAAACGCCACTGAACTTGACGGCACAGCGACTGATAGACTTTTGAAAAATTTTTCCGCGCAGTTAACGAACGTCGACGGCGTGATTATTTCCGATTACGGCAAGGGCGTCTGCACTAAAAAAATTTGCCGCGAAATTATTGGCGCGTGTCGTGCACAGAAAAAATTTGTCGTCGTCGACCCAAAGGGCGATAATTGGCAAAAATATTTCGACGCAAGTTTTATCACGCCGAATTTAAAAGAACTCAACGCTATCCTTCCGAAAAAAATTTCAAACGTCGACGCGCAGATTGAGGAGGCGGCTCAAAAAGTTATCGACGAATTTAATTTGCGCGGCTTAGTCGTTACACGTTCAGCAGAGGGCTTGAGTTTAATTGACGGCGAAAAAATTTCACACATAAAGGCGCGGGCGCAGGAAGTTTTCGACGTATCAGGCGCGGGCGATACCGTGATTGCGGTTTTCGCGCTTGCTTTGGCAGGGAATTTGAATTCAGAGGCGGCGGCTTATCTTGCCAACGTTGCGGCGGGTGTCGTCGTGGCTAAAGTCGGAACTTATGCCGTAAATCGCGACGAGTTATTGAACGCTCTTTAAATTATCATCAATTTTTTATCATTCACGACGTAAGACCCTGACTTTGGGGCTATAAGCCGATCTTTGCTTTTAAAATTTAAAATAGTAAAATAGCAATGGAGGTGAATGCAATGAAAACTTTTTGCTTTAAGCTCTACAAATCTGATTTTAACGTCAAGCTTCACAATCAGATAAATGCGGCTGGTTTGACGTACAATCATTGCATTGCGCTCCATAATCGTTACTATAAACTGTTTGACAAATATCTGAACCAAAATAAACTTAAAAAAAATTTAACCAAACTTAAGAAAGTAAGTAAGTTTAGTTACTTGTTAGAATTCGGTTCGCAAGCAGTGCAAGATGTTGCCGAGAGAATCGAAAGGGCTTTTGATTTGTTTTTCTCAAATCTCAAGCGCAAAGTTCATTGCTCGCCTCCGAAGTTCAAAAAAGTAAAACGCTACAAATCATTTACACTTAAGCAAGCGGGTTGGAAACTCGACGAAGAAAATCATATCTTGACGATTAAAGGACAGGGCTACAAATATTTTCAATCGCAAAGAATAAGCGGAAGAATTAAGACAGTTACAATTAAGCGAGATGGTTTAGGCGACATATACGTTTTTTTCGTGACGGACGCCAAAGCTTTAGAAGTGGAGACGCGAACAGGTAAAAGAGTCGGTTTTGACTTCGGGTTGAAGAAATTTCTTACGGCGTCGGACGGGAAAAACATAACAAGCCCGTTTTTTTTCACAAGAAGTGCAAAGTTGATAGCTAAAGCATCGCGCGAATTGTCGCGCAAGAGAAAAGGCTCAAATAACAGAAGGCGTGCGCAATTGAAATTGGCAAGAAGGCACAAGAAAATAACGAATCAAAGGAGCGATTTTCATTTCAAGTTGGCGCGACAACTTTGTTTGGAGTATGATACGATTTGCATAGAAAATTTGAATATAAAAGGAATGCAGAAGCTCTACGGCAAGAAAATAAGCGACTTGGGTTTTAGCGACTTCGTAAAAATATTGAAGTACGAGGCAAACAAGTTTGGAACAGTTGTGATTGAAGTTGGACGATATTTTGCGTCAAGTCAGTTGTGTCACAGTTGCGGCTACAAGAATGAGGAAGTAAAGAATTTGAAGGTACGCAAATGGGAATGTCCGAACTGCGGCGCAAAGCACGACCGAGACCGAAACGCTGCGATAAACATTTTGCAAGAAGGGTTGGGGCAACGACCCATGCAGGAGACACCGTAAGGCTTAAATTTTTAAGCAAGTGTTGTTGATAGCACAATCCCTTTCGTGGGGAGTTTGTCAATAAGATTTTAATAATCGTCTGGTAAATTTTAGAAAAAATATCGGGAGGCGAGCTATCGTGTATATAAATCTCATAAAAAAACTTTTTGCCGTGATGAGCGCAGTGATAATTATTTGTTCGCTAAATTTCTGTGAGGCGGCTAAAAAAGTTGTCGCCGTTATGCCCTTAGAAAATGTTTCAGGCTACGAAGAAGAAAAAATCGCAGAGATAATGACGGAGCAATTAATTGTGGCAATTCATTCGAGCGGAAATTATACAGTTGTGGAGCGGTTACAAATGGGCGCGATTCTTCGCGAGCAAGGTTTTCAAAATATCGCTGTCGACCCAAGTCAAGCCGTTGAGTTGGGCAAATTGAGCGGCGCAAATTATTCTTTAGTCGGCAAAGTCACAATGGCTGTTATCGAAGACAATCCTACTGCAAGTGCCGTTGCGCAACTTAGCAGTCTTTTTGGGCTTGAAGATATTGGAGCAATGGCGGGGCAATACGTTAACAAATTCAAAGGGAAAATCGCGTTGGAGTTCCGATTTGTCGACAACACGACAGGCGAAATTATCATTGCAAATACCGTTGAGGGCAACAAGAGCGGTTCAAGTATAAGCGACGCTTTCAACAAGGCTTGCAAGAACGCGGCGGAAAATTTTCTTAAGCAACTGGACAACATAAATCCATTCCGCGCCCGCATTGCCGAAATTAACGGCGCAGATATTTACATTGATCAAGGCTCGGAGGCTGGGCTTAGACTGGGAGAAACTTTGATTGTTGCCCGCGAAAGTACGCCGATTATCGTTAACGGCAGAACAGTCGCCATGAAACAAAATGAAGTTTGCAAGGTTAAAGTCGTTGAAGTCAATTCGGATTACGCCATTTGCCGCGCAGAGGGCATGTCAGGCACGATTCACAGAGGCGACATTGTTAAGAGGGGTTGAGCGTTATGAAAAGATTTGCGATTATAGTTTTGTCGTTGCTGATGATTTTAAGTGCGACGGCGTTTGCTAAAAATGTTACAGTCACAGGCACGGGCACGACGCCTTCAGAGGCGGAAAACGATGCCTTGCGTGCGGCGGTTGAAAATACTGTTGGAATTCTCGTTGATTCGGAAACGCTCGTGCAGAACAGCATGTTGATTAACGACCAAATTTATACGCAATCTCGCGGCTTCGTTAATGAATATTCTGTAGTAAGTCGCGAACAAATTGCAAACGGTTGGCGCGTAACGATTAATGCAACCGTCGATGACCAGCCAAATTCCAAACTCATGAACGAATTGACGCGGCTTGGGATTATCAACGTGCAACTGCGCAATCCGAAAATCGCCGTTTACGTTCCCGAACAGCATTTAAATTATAACGTCGGAGGCGCGGGCGGTGAAACTGCCATTGTTAAAACTTTGCTCAATGCGGGCTTTAATTTCGTAACGGAAGTTGGCACGGGTTTAAATTATCAAAGTCCAATGTCAATGAACGTTGCACAAATGAAAGCGGCGGCAGAAAAATTCGGCGTGGACATTATGATTGTCGGCGAAAGTTTTTCGGAGGGCGTCGGCGATTTGGGAAATTATTTGCCCGGTAATCAGCGCACAAATATGCAAGCTTGTCGCGCCCGCGTCGAGGCTAAAATGTTTATCGTGCGGACGGGACAAGTTATCGCGGCTGACGGCAAATATGGTTCAGCTTACGACAATTCGGAGGCGATTGCCGCTAAAAAAGCTCTTGCTAAAGCCGGCGAAGAAATGGGAAATTATTTCGTCGAGCAGATAACCGGCATGTACACCAGTCGTCAAGGCGTCGAGGTTATTGTTTACGGCGCGGATTTTTCTAAGATTAATATCGTGCAAAACGCGCTCGGCAAAGTCAATCGCGTCAAGAATGTCAATCTTTCCAGCTACGACGGCGGACGCGCAGTTTTTACCGTCATGTACGGCGGCTCCCCGCAAACGCTTTTTAACGAATTGTGCGCCGTCACGACTGCCAATTTAACTTTGCAATCACTTGCTTATAACACGCTAACAATTTACGTTCGCTAATGTTGACTTGCGCCGAATTCCCGCATAAAATCAAGCAAATAATTTCATGGAGTGATTAAAATGTTGATTGATAACGCAGATAAAAATTTAGTTGAGAAAAAAATTTCCGGCGAACGAGTTTTTGACGGCGTTCTCCTCCACGTAAACAAAGACGAGGTCGAACTTCCCAACGGTCATAAAGCTGTACGCGAGTGGATTGAACACCCCGGCGCGTCGTCGATTATTCCGCTTCTGCCCGACAATCAAATTATCCTCGTGCGACAATTCCGCTATCCCGTCGGCAAAGTTACATTGGAAGTTCCAGCCGGCAAACTTGATAAAAGCGGCGAGGATCCGATTGAATGCGCTAAACGCGAACTTTCAGAGGAAACGGGCTACACGGCGGGCAAAATTTGGAAACTCACGACGATTGCCACGACTGTTGGCTTTACGAACGAATACATTCATCTTTACGCGGCAAGCGACTTGACGCCCGGCAAAATTCACCCCGATTCAGACGAATTTATTAACGTCGTAAAAGTTCCGCTGACTGCTGCCTTGCAAATGGTTGAGTCGGGAAAAATTTACGACGCAAAATCAGCCGTATCGATTTTACTTTTGGCTAAGCAAGTTTTTCTCAAAAAATAATTGGAGGTGCTTTGATGTTTGATGATATTGGCATTCTGATTGCCGGAATTCCCGCTATTATCATTGCAATGGTTGTTCACGAATATTCCCATGCTCGCGTTGCCTACGCGCTCGGCGATTATACTCCGCAACTTCAAGGACGTTTAACGCTCAATCCCGTTGCTCACGTCGACCCGATTGGTCTTTTAATGCTGTTTATCGTTCATTTTGGTTGGGCTAAGCCCGTCCAAATTAACCCGATGAATTTTTCTAATCCGCGCCGCGACGATATTTTAGTTTCGCTTGCTGGTCCCGCGTCGAATTTAATTACGGCGTTTGTTTTTACGATTATGCTCGTTTTGATGGTTAAATTCCATATTCCGTTCTCGGAAGGGCTACTCGTCGTTTTCAAGCTGATAATTATTTACAACATTAACTTTGCGATATTTAACATGTTGCCGATTCCGCCGCTTGACGGCTCGCACATTTTGCGAAATGTCCTGCCTTACGAAATGGCGCGGGCTTATGAGCAACTCGAACGTTACAGTTTTGTTTTTCTGATTTTAATTATCGCAACGCCTATTTTGGATTATGTTTTCGTGCCGTTGCAGAGATTTATTTTCGGGATTTTTCAAGCTGTGGTAAATATTTTACTTTAAAAGTTATCCCTTCCACGAATTTTGCGGAGGGGATTTTTTTATTAAAATTTTTGGAGGGATTTACTATGTTTGTAAGGAAAATCTTTCTGTCGTTAATTATCGGCGCATTTTTAATTACTGCAACTGCTCATGCCGAAATTCAAACTTATTCCGGCTCCGGTCAATATTTTATGACTGATGAAACTATCGACTTCGCTAAAAATAAGGCGGAACTCGACGCGCAACGAAATGTTCTGGAAAAAATTTGTGTTTATATCAACTCGCAAACGGAAATAAATGCCAATGTCCTTGAAAACGACGAAATTATAACCGTAAGCGCGGGGATTTTGCGCATTGTTGATACTAAATTTTCTATGGAACCGGACGACGCCGGAATTACGGTTAAAGCTCTTGTCACAGCCGAAATTGACAGCGACGAATTAAAAACATTGCTTGAACGTGCAATTAACGAGCGCAAGGGGGAATGATTTATGCTTTGGAAGAAAATTTTTAAACGAGCGGCGATTATTTTGTTCGCTGGCATTTTTTTATTAACGGCGACGATTGTTGGCGCGGCTGTCCAAATTTTTGACGGAACCGGACAATATATCATGAGCGACGACGGCAATCACGAATTCGGCAAGAAAAGAGCACAACAACGCGCCGAACGCGACGCCCAAAAGAAAGCCGGCGTTTATTTAACGACTTTTTCGCGCTCGGTTAATGCCATTCTCACCGATGACGAAGTTTCAGCCGTCACGAACAATATTATCAAAGTTTCCGACGTAAAAATTGTGCCGGTGCCCTTCGAGGCGCAAGGCGAAGCCGGTCTAATGTACAAAGCCACGTTAAAGGCGACAATCGACACCGACGGCATTTACGCTTGGTTAAATCGCAACGACAACGAAAAAGTTACCATAATTCAACAAAATAACAACTTGCAAGAAGCAATTCAAAAAAATGACGCGCTTGACGAGGATTTAAAAGAAAAATACAAGAGCGCGACCACGCAGGCGGAGAAAAATTCCCTTCGCAAGCAAATGGAGCAATCCGACAACGATTTTTTGGCTAATCAGAAGCTCGAAGAGGGAAATAAGCTTTATTACGCTAAAAATTACGACGGCGCGGCAAAATTTTACAGCGAAGCCCTCAACCTCAAGCCGAATTGGGATTGGGCGTATAATAATCGCGGTGCCGCTTATAACGAACTCGGAAAATATCAGCAGGCAATTCAAGATTTAAATAAAGCAATCGAATTAAATCCGAATAATTCTGAGGTTTATAATAATCTCGGAAATTCTTATCTTTATTTGCAACAATATCAGCAGGCAATTTCTTACTACAACAAAGCGATTCAGTTCAATGGCGGCGATGCAAAGTTGTATAATAATCGCGGCGAGGCTTATCGTTACTTAAATCAATTTGATTCGGCGATTGCCGACTACGAAAAATCTTTGCAAATTAATCCGAATTTTGCAGAGGCGTATAATAATCGCGGCGTCGCTTACATGGACGGTTTTAAGCAGTACGAGCGGGCAATTTCCGATTACAACAGGGCTATTCAATTAAATCCGAATTATGCCGAAGCTTATTATAATCGCGGAAATGCTTATATTAATCAAAATCAACTCGATTCGGCAATTTCTGATTACAATAATGCGCTTAAACTCAATCCAAATTTTTATCAAGCCTATTATAATCTCGGAATAATTTACTACAACCAAAAAAAATACGAATTAGCGATTCAACATTACTCCAAAGCCATTGAATTTAATCCGAATTTTTTTGCGGCGTATTTAAATCGTGGGCTTAACTATGCATTGTCGGGAAATTTGCAATATGCGATTACCGACGCCAACAAAGCCATTGAACTCAATCCGAATTCTGGCGAAAGTTATTATCTGCGCGGAATTTTTTATCAAGAACTCGGCGACATGCAAAAAGCGCAGGCGGATTTAGCAAAAGCCAAGCAACTCGGTTACAACGGATGAAGTTAAAATTATGCTTGCGCTGTTTTTGGCGTTATTGTATACTAAGTTGCGAAAATTTTTATATTGGAGTTGGTGTTATGGCTAATATTCCTTCCGACGCTTTCGTTTACAATGGTCATAAGTACTATATTTACTCGAATGTCGCTGATACGTGGGAAGAGGCGGAAACTTATTGCGAAAAGCTTGGCGGTCATTTAGCAGTTATTAATGATTCTAAAGAAGATTCAGCTATTTATAATTATATTAGGGAAAAAGGTCATACAAATGTGTTTTTCGGCTTAAGTGACGCTAAAAAAGAAGGCAAATGGACTTGGGTAGACGGCACGAAAGTAAAATATACAAATTGGGCTGACGATCAGCCGGATAGTTATGATTCTACAGAAAATTATGGTATGTTTTGGGATGGTTCTTTGGAGGGTAAATGGAATGACGGCGGCTTTACTGATTGGTGGACAAGTAGAGGCGGAAAAAGTTTTATATGCGAATGGGATATTCCGGAAAATTCATGGACAATCAGCGGCACGACGGCTAAATATGGCACGTCTGATGAAACTTTGGTGACGGTTAAAGGCGTTAAATCGCTCGACGGTCTCAGCATAAACGATAATGTTGTTACGGTTGCTAAAGCGTCGCTCAAAGCCAAAACCGTTACAATCAGCAAAGGTTATACGCTAGCCCTTGCCGACGACGTAAGCGAATCGACAACCAAAAATTCGTGGAGCCTAAGCGGGACAAAAGCCACTTACAAACAGACGAAATCCGCCGGCTACACTCTAGCCAACAATAAAATCATTTATAATAAAAAATCTACGGAGAATTTGTTCACAATTTCCGGCGTAAAATCGACTAAAGGTTTAAGTTTAAATAATAAAGTCGTAACCGTTGCGAATTCTGCGCTTAACAAGAAAAAAGTTACAATCAGCGGCGACGGCTACACGCTTGCCCTTGCCGACGACGTTGACGAGCCGACAACTAAAAAAGCCGCCTGGTCTCTTAAAAGCTC
>CAMJKR010000084.1 GCA_946406415.1 uncultured Selenomonadales bacterium
AGCGATAATGTTATCACAGTTTCCAAAGCGGCATTGGGCACGGATAAAGTTACAGTAAGCAAAGGTTATACCCTCGCCCTCGCCGACGACGTTACTAAATCTAAAACGACGGCGGAAGGTTGGAGCCTTAGCAAAAAAACCGCCACTTACAAAACTGCCTCGAATACGGCGGGTTATTCTTCCGACGGCTCAACCATTACTTACAACAAAAAAGCTACGGAAACTTTAGCAACGGTTACAGGCGTTAAAGCTACTAGCGGGCTTGCAGTAAACGGCGAAGTTATCACGCTTAAAAACAACGCCCTCAACAAAAAAGTTACAGTCAACGGTAGCGGCTACGAATTTAATTTTGCGTCTGATTATAGTAAAGCGACGATAACTGGCAGTAAGAACGCGGACAATATCACCGGTCGCGGGAAAAATCTTTCAATCAACGGTGGAGCGGGTGATGATTCAATTAACGTGCTCGGCTCTGCAACGTCAATCACGGGCGGCGCGGGCAACGACTCCATAACCAGTAGCGGCAAGAATAATATTTTCGTTTACGCTTCCGGCGATGGCAATGACATTATCGCGGATTTTTCGTTTAACGATAAAATTAAAATCACGAAGGGCACGGCTAAAATTACGACTGATGGCTCTGATGTCCTCGTTACTGTCGGTAAAGGCTCCATTAAACTCACCGACGCGGCAGGGCAAAATATTTCCGTCATCAATTCTAAAGGCAAGGAAGAAACCTACTCGACGGTAGCGGCACCCTTTGGCAACGATTACTGGTTTGATGAAAATAACTTCGACACGACTACTAAACTTGATTCGATTACGAAAACTTCTGCCGACGTTTATCCGCTCGACAAGCTTGAGACTTCAACCGCGCTCACTAAAGAAAATACTTTGCTCATTTACAGCGGCAAGAAATAATTTTTATTTACCAATACAGAACTTGGAAAAAATTTCGTCGATAACGTCCTCGCTGACAGCCTCGCCCGTCAAAGAGCTAAGACACTCCAACGCGGCTCGCAAGTCAATCGACACAAAATCAATCCCGAAGTTCAGACGGATTGTTTCTTGAGCCTCGTGCAAATGCTTCACGGCACGGCGCAAAAGATTAGCTTCGCGCTCATCACGGACGAAACTCATTTCAAAATCAGTCAAGCCGACGCGCTCTTTTATCGCGTTTAAAAGTTTATCGGTACCCGCTCCGCTCTTGAGGGAAATTTCAATCACCTGCGCGGCGGGCATTTTTTTTGTTATAAATTCCGTCGTAGTAACTTGCGGCAAGTCAATCTTAGTCAACAAAATAATTACGTTGCGATTCGGAAGAAGTTTAAAAATTTCCGCGTCCTCGTCGTCAAGCGGTCGTGAACTGTCAAAAAGCGCAAGAATTAATTCCGCACGTTGCGCACAATCTTTAGCGCGTTCAATTCCGATTTTCTCAACGGCGTCGCTGGAATTTCTTATGCCCGCCGTGTCGATAATTTTAAGCGGAATGCCGCCGACGTTTACGAATTCTTCAATTTGGTCGCGTGTCGTGCCGGGAATATCAGTTACAATGGCGCGTTCAGCTTTGGCGAAAAAATTCAGCAGACTGGACTTGCCGACGTTTGGTTTACCGATAATCGCCGTCTCCAAACCCTCGCGCAAAATTTTTCCCGCCGCTTGATTCTTTAAAAATTCGTTGAGCTTGACAATCTGCGCGGAAATATTTTTATCGACTTCAGCTAAAGTCACGGCGTCGAGGTCATCTTCCGGAAAATCAATCGTCGCCTCAATGTGTGCAACAGAATTTAAAATCGCCTGCCGAATCTCGCGAATTGTCTTTGAAGTTTTGCCCGCCAACTGATTTTGTGCAACCGTCAATGCGGCGGAAGTTTTAGCTTGAATCACGTCAAGGACTGCTTGCGCCTGAGTTAAGTCAATCCGCCCGTTTAAAAAGGCTCGTTTAGTAAATTCGCCGCGCTCGGCAGGACGTGCACCCGCATCAAACGTCAACTTTAAAACTTCGCGCAAAACGACGCTTCCTCCGTGGCATTGCAATTCAACGACATTTTCTTTAGTGTAAGACTTCGGCGCACGCATGATTAAAGCAATCGCCTCGTCGACAATTTCGCCCGAAAAATTTTTCACATGCCCGAAAATAATTTTCCTGTCTTCGGTAAGCGGCTTATCAAAAATTTTCTCGGCAATGGCAATCGAATCCTCGCCGCTAAGTCGAATAATCCCGACGCCCGCCGCTCCTGCCGCCGTCGCAATCGCGCTTATCGTGTCTTCTTTCAATTATCTGTCCTCAACTTTTGTAAAATTTTTTCAAGCGTAATTTAAATCGCCATTAAAGTCAAGAATTAACAGGATATTGACTTCATTGACACGGAAAAATTTTTCGGGCATAATTTTTTGTCGGGGGAATGAGAAATGCAATTCATAGACAGAAGTAAAATCAGCGTGAAAGCGGGCGACGGCGGCAACGGTAAATCTTCTTTTCGCCGCGAAAAATTTGTTCCTAAAGGCGGACCAGACGGCGGCGACGGGGGAAAAGGCGGCGACATTATTCTTGAGGTCGATGAAAACGTTAACACGTTGCTAAATTTCAGATTCAATCGTAGATTTACGGCGTCAAATGGCGGAGCAGGCGACGTTAAAAAACAATTCGGACGCGGCGCGGAAGATTGCGTTATAAAAGTTCCACAAGGCACGCTCGTTAAAGACGCGGAGACCGGCGAAATTTTAGCGGACTTAACAGAGCTTGGACAGCGGGCAATCGTTGCAAAAGGCGGTCGAGGCGGTCGCGGCAATGCCAAATTTAAATCAGCTTCAAGACGTGCTCCAACTTTTGCAGAATTCGGCGAGCCTGGTGAGAGCCGCGAACTTTTACTTGAGTTGAAACTTTTGGCTGACGTCGGACTTGTCGGTTATCCCAGCGTCGGCAAGTCGAGTTTGATAGCCGCTGTGAGTTCTGCCCGTCCCGAAATCGCCGATTATCATTTCACGACGCTTGTACCGGTTTTGGGCGTTGTAAATCTCGGCTACGAAAAATCTTTTGTAATGGCGGATATTCCCGGACTTATCGAGGGCGCGGCTGATGGCGTCGGCTTAGGGCACGACTTTTTACGCCACATTGAGCGCACGAAATTAATTTTGCATATCGTCGACACGGCGGCTGTTGACGGCAGAAATCCCGTTGACGACTTCAAAAAAATTAACGTCGAACTTAAACGCTACAGCGAAAAACTTTCCAAGCGTCCGCAAATTCTCGTCGCTAACAAAATCGATTTGCCGCAAGCTAAAGAAAATCTTCCTGCACTTGAAAAACTTGCCGCGCAGGAAGGCATAAAATTTTTCGCAATATCAGCCGCCGCCCATGAAAATCTTGACGCGCTGATAAATTTTGTCGGCAATAAATTAGAGGAACTCGGTAAAGAAATCGAACCCGTCGTTGACACCGTAAAAATTTTCGACGTGGACAAAGAGGACGACCCAGTTATAATCGAGCGCAACGACGCGGCAGAATTTATCGTCCGCAATAAAAATCTGGAAAAAATCGTAGCCATGACTAACTTTGACAACGCGGAAGGTTTGCGCCGTTTCCAATTTATTTGGCGCATGAAAAACCTTGACGCGCTGTTAAAAGCACGTGGCATAAAGGAAGGCACGACTGTTCATATCGGCGGCTTTGAATTCGAGTGGCAAGAATAAAAAATTTTTTGACGGCTAATAAAATCCCCTCTTGTATGCTATAATCAGCGCGAGAGGGGATTTTGTATGCAAGAGAATGATTTTAAAACATATTACGAGGAGCAACGAGAACTTCTGCGCGAGGCGTTTGCGGAAATCGGGCAGAAAGCTGAACTTCTTTTGACGGTCGGACAACTGCTAATGGAAAATGGAGCCGATACGTCGCAGATTGTCCGCGACATGAAACGAGTTGCCGCTTACATGGGCATTCCCGCCGAAAAATTTCATCTGCACATCATGTATACGACGCTCATGTTAAATATCAGCGACGAACACCATTCGCACACGTCGTTTAGAAAATGTCCTAAACATGCCGTCAACATGAGAATTATTTCTGCAGTGAGCCGCTTGACGTGGCGAGCCTTGCGCGACCATTACACGCTTGACGAATTCAAAGGCGAACTTGAAGCCGTAGGTAAACGTCCGCACTATCCTCATTGGGTTTCAATCTGCGCGGCAGGCATGGGTTGCGGAGCTTTTTGTACGTTGTTTGGTTGCGACTTCAACGCGGCAATTTACACGGCGTGCGCGGCGATTATCGGCAAAATTATTCAAATGCAATGCGCCGAACGTTTTGGAATTAATCCTTACGTCTCAATGACTTTTGCGGCATTTTCGGCTACGATTGTCGCTTACCTTACGCATCTTTTGCCGACGACGACGCCTTGGCACCCGCTGATAGCTGCCGCATTGTTTTTAGTTCCGGGCGTCCCGATGATTAACGCATTAAGCGACATACTCAACACGTATCTGATAAGCGGCGCGGCGCGAATCATGCACACGTTAGTTATAATTGGCGCAATGACGTTTGGACTAGTCTTTGCAATCGGCATGGCGGACTTTGACTCGTTTACGAATTTGCATATGCTCCCCGACAGCAATTACGGCTTATTCATGGTGGCAGCGGCAATCGGCGCAACGAGCTTTGCAATATTTTTCAACCTGCCTCCGAGATTATTATTTGCGGCGGCGTGCGGCGGAGCAATTTGCGTTTGCACGAGAAATTTTTTCATCTTTGAATTGGGAATGAGTTCAGCAGTCGGAACATTAGCGGGCGCGACTTTGGTCAGCGTCATAGCAATGGAAGCGGTTCATTGGCTACACACGCCGTCATTAGTTTTAGTCGTGCCGGCAGTTATCCCGCTGGTACCGGGCGTTTTAATTTATCGATTATTATTCGCTGTGATAAATATCCGCCGAATCACGCTTGACGAATTATTATCGGCAATTCAATCGGGCGTCGACGCGCTGTTAATAATTTTGGCAATCGCAATCGGCGCGGCGGCTCCAAACATTTTTGCAAGCCGTTCATTAACGCAGATGAGCAAGGAAAAGCAGGAAAAACTTCTCAACGAAATTTACGAAACGAGGGATTAACCTATGAAAAATTTGCCGAACAAAGAATACAATCCCTGCGGCGACTTGACGGGCAGGGAACGCGCACTTTGCGACGAGGCATCTCAAAATTATTTTAATTTGCCGTTCGTGGAAGTTATGCGGGCGGTTTCGATTAAAGCGATTGCCGAACTTGAACACGAGGAAAATTTCCGCAACGTCGACGCGCTGAAAAATTGGGCGACGTACAATCTTAACGAGGTTGAATGGCGGGCGAATTTAAATTTCGACACGTTTACACCTCTGCAAGCGGGGCTTTGCAAATATTTGGTGCACCTTCTCTACGAAAACCGCTACAACATTCATTACAACGCGCTTGCTAATTATTGTCGCACGCTCGACGAAAAAATTTTTCCCGCAAATTTGACTGATGAGCAACTTGAACGGAAGATAAATTCAATCGCACAAGGGGCGCATTATTCTTCGCGAATCAACGACTTAACGGAAAAACTTGCCCAATTTATTAAAAGCTCTGGTGGCTCCAAAAATTCTAACAGCTGGGTTGTTGATGTTTTGGAAGATGCCGTTGACATTTTTGACTGATACAAGCGCGTTTTAACTTTAGAATTTTCTTCCATAAATACTAATCCTGTTGAAGTTTTCGACACGTTGAATTATAATAACCAGAAATTTTATTGTAGGAGGAAATTTTTAATGGAGATAAAATTTGTCGAGGCTAAGACGCTCAAGACAAAGCCCGATGTTTCCAAAATCGGATTCGGCACGCACTTTAGCGATTATATGTTCGTAATGGATTATGACGCCGCGCAAGGTTGGCACGACGCGAGGATTGTTCCGCACGAAAAAATTTTGCTTGATCCAGCCAATGCGACGCTTCACTATGGACAGGCGATTTTCGAGGGACTTAAGGCTTATCGTCAAGGCAACAAGGCTGTCATTTTCCGCGCCAAAGATCATCTCAATCGCCTCAATCGTTCAGCTAAAATCCTTGATATTCCCGAACTTCCCTTTGACGTAATTCACGCGGGCTTGATTAAACTCGTTGACATTGAAAAATACTGGATACCGATGAAAAAAGGTCAGAGCCTCTACATTCGCCCGTTTGTTTTTGCGACTGATGAAGTTTTGGGCGTCAGCGTCAGCAAGAAGTATAAGTTTATGATAATTTTGTCGCCGGTTGCCGCTTATTATGCGCATGGCTTCGCGCCCGTTAAAATTCTAGTTGAGGATAAATATGTCCGCGCGGTACGTGGCGGCTTAGGTGCGGCGAAAACTCCTGCCAATTACGCGGCGAGCCTTCACGCGGGACTTGCGGCTCATGAAATTGGCTTTGACCAAGTGCTTTGGCTTGACGGCGTTGAGCGCAAATATATTGAGGAAGTCGGCTCAATGAATATTCTGTTCAAGATTAACGGCGAAGTCGTTTCTCCCTCTCCGCAAATTCAAACGTCGATTTTGGACGGAATTACGCGCCGCACAGTCAATCAAGTTGCAAAAGCTTGGGGCGTCCCTGTTGTTGAGCGCAGAATTTCAATCGACGAGATTATAGCGGCTCACGAAGACGGTCGCTTAGAAGAAGTTTTTGGTAGCGGCACGGCGGCAGTAATTTCGCCCGTCGCTGTTCTTCGCTACAAGGGTAAAGATTATGTTATCGGCGATGGCAAAATTGGAGCTTTCGCGCAGAAAATGTACGATTATATTGAAGGCTTGCACGTCGGCGAGGTTGAAGATACTTTTGGCTTTATCGAAGTCGTCGGCGAATATTGAACTCAAATTTTGCAATCAAAAACGCCCCTGTCGAATTGGCAGGGGCGTTTTTTTTGCTCAGTAAACGATCTCTAAAAATTTTTCTTTATCAAGAACAGCGTCGTCAATCAATTTTGCACGAGCTAAGCTTACAAAAATGGCGGCGGCTTTTGCTTGACAGTTCAAAGATTTTTTTTGATTGAACTCAATGTCGGTGAAGGCATCGTAGTTCAAAATTTCTTCCGCCAAATTTTTTTGTCGATAAAGTGCATTGATGTAAAGCCAATCATAAAAATAAGTTTTGGGCTCAAGAGGAAATTCGTAATTAAAAAATCTGAATGCCTCAAGTGATCCGCTTTCCCTTAAGCGTGGGTCACGTTTAGCATCACGAGAAGGCTTGTAGAGCAAATCAACGAATTGTTTGCCGCCCACAAAAATTTTACTGCTTTGAAAGGCACTCTCCACCGAAACTCTTTTGCCGGATTTTGGTAAAAGGATTTGTAAATTAAAGGCACTGAGTTTGATACCAAGCGGCACCGAGCTTTTTGAAGAAATTTCCAACAGGCGCAGGTCGGGATTTTTTGCTAGGAAAGCAGTGTGCAACCCTTTGATATTGCGCATTTTTTGTATCTCAGAAAAGCCGGGAAAAAATTTAAACTCAACATTCTCCGTCTTGACAAAGGGAGTGCAATTCATCGGTATATAGACAGGACGTTGAGCCATTACCACACCTCCAAGTCATTAGAAGGCTTTTTCCAATAAGACCAGTCATGTCGAGGAGCGAAAAACTCTCCAGCAAAGACAATATTCTTAAAAAATTTAGGTGGAATGGCATCAAAGCAAAGAATTTCAGCTTGCGGGTCGGTCGGCTCATTATCTTTCAAGCCGCGAACTTTGCGAAGGTCGTTATCATAAAACATACCATCAAACGCCGCAAGATTTTTTCTTTCAGCGATAGGTATTTCTCTCATGATGTTGCTTGCGGCATTGGTAGATTGAAAAGCACAATCGCAATTTTGCAAAACTTGGCAGGCATCCAAAAGAATCAGCGCCCATTCAGCTGACTTATTGTTTTGCCTAAGATTATAGAACATTTTGTAATTCGGTGAAGTTACAGACAGTGAAACAGCGTTCCGGAAGCCGTCACCTCTCCAATTGTCGTTGTAATGAAAAGGCAACAACGTAGATTCCAATTCCTGTCTGGAACGCAAGCCACGAGTTTTTATGCTCTCAAGATTTTCCTTACGAGTGAAATGAACCAGATATTTAATTCCACGTGCTTGAGCCATATTAGCAAGTTTGATTTTGGCATTGTCAATCTTAGGAAAATTCATATTTTGAATTTTCATGTCCGGATATGTTGGCGTTTGTGGTTTATTAGGGCGTTACGTATGTGTTTCAGAAGATTTAAGTAGCCATGCGACACCGACTA
>CAMJKR010000085.1 GCA_946406415.1 uncultured Selenomonadales bacterium
AAGTTCGGATTCGACGACAACGCCTTTGGCATGAGCGTATTCGACAACTTCTTTGGTCTTCTCAATGTTTTCAGCAAAGGAATAGTGTGAGCCGTCGAACATAACGGAGGTAAATCCGCCGTCGATGCAGGATTTGCAGGTTGCGAAATCCGGACCGTGATCGAGGTGCAGAGCAATCGGAATGTCGCTGACTTCGAGAGCTGCGCGGACGAGGTGGACGAGATATTGATGATTAGCATACTTTCTTGCGCCGGCGGAGCACTGGAGAATAACAGGGGATTGCAATTCAGCAGCGGCACCGGTGATGCCCTGGACGATTTCCATGTTGTTGACGTTGAACGCGCCGATAGCAAAACCGCCTTCGTGAGCCTTCTTGAACATAGCTTTAGTTGTGATTAACGGCATTTAGCATACCTCCCAAAAATTATTATACATATTCGCGGAGCTTGCGCCCCTCCTAAAAAACAAATGCATTTTAACATATTCACGGGCAAAGTTGCAACAAGCAATCAAAAATTTTTTGACAATTCAAATGCAACTGCTCTTTACCGTTAGTAAATTAAAATTTCGTTAAAAATAGCCGAAAAATAAAGCGTGTAATAACGCCAAATTTCGCGACGTCACGCCAATTTAAAGTGCGCTACGTAGACTACAAAATTAAATGCAATTAATCGCCTCAATCAGTTGCTCAATAGTCTTGTGCGTGTAAACTTTACTGGTTATATCTTGAGCACTGTGACCGAGAATCAACTGCTTGATTTTCAGTGGAATTTCTGCGTCGTCCATAAGCGTGGCGCAGGTGTGGCGTCCGTCGTGCGGAAGGTGATTCGCCAATAGTGGCGATTTATCCCAAATTTGCAAGCGAAGGTTTTGCACGTTCTTTAGTGGCGTTCCGTTCAAATTTAGAAGGTACTCGTTGGCGGGATTGTAAAAACTTTCGACCAGTGGAAGAATTTTTTCAGCTATTGGTACAAGGCGATTCTTTCCCGCTTTAGTCTTTATGCCGCCTGTGCCGACCTGCTAAATCAACGTCGGCAGTTTTGATTAATGCAAGCTCGGCAGGGCGTAATCCCGTATAACACAAAATTAAGGCAAGCTCCGCACGAGTGAAAGGCTTGTGAATTTCGTTGTCTTCTTTCGCGGGAAGTTCAAGATGATGGTGGCGTAGTTTGTTGTTACAATTTCTTGGTCAATGGCGTATTTGAACATTTTGGAGCAAACACTCTTCATGTGGTTTTTAGTTTGAACACTCAAAGGGCAAGTGTCAATCACGGCTTGAATATGCCGTTTTTGCCGAAAGAATGAATTCGTTGATTGGCGAAGAATTGCCTGCTGATATTGCTTTTGCGGCAGGCTTACAATCGGCAAGCAAATGGACAACGGCACCGTTGGTTGTATCGAAGCTGTCACGAAAATCCTTTCGAACGTGCACCCCGAATTCCAAAAAATGGTTGACGACGGCGTTGTTAATACAGTCGAGGGTGAAAACAGTTTGCACAGCCGCCTTGAGAAAATGGGCGTCGAAATTATTCCTTTCGACGAATCGCAAGTTGCACAGGGTGATATTATTTTCTACGATGGCAAGCAGACTTATCAGCACGTTTTAGTTGCAGACCATAAAGACGTGGACGGAAATTGGCGCGTGTTTGGCAATAGCAGTAGTGCAAATAAAGTTATGGAGCAACCACTCTATCAAGGTCAAACGCCCGTTTAGATTGCTAAAGTTTCCAATCTTCAAGGCGATAACTCTTCACCGCAACGGAATGACTACCGCCAACAGCAACCACAGCAACAGGAGCCAACTAAGCCGCCCTTCGATATAAACGCCGAAGACGAAACTACGCAGAAACTTTTAGAACAATTTGCAAGAGAAAAAAGGGACACCTCTGAAGGTACACAAGCCGCAGAGGATTCTTTATTTTTTGAGCCTTTGTTTACTGATAAAGATGTTTTTAAGAATACGGCAGAAAACCTTAACTTTATCCTTGAAACTTACGGTGACGAATTTAGAGTTTGGGCGGCGGATAAAGTTTCGCAAGAGCAAATTCAACCACAAGGACAACCGCAAACACAAGAACAAATTCAACCGCAAATAGAATCCCAGTCACAAGTGCAAAGCGAAAATTTTACTTCGGGAATTTCTCAACACCCGCGTTTGGGCGAGCGATTTTCTGCTTTTGGTAGACATATTCCAAATAAAATTTTTGAGCAGGTGAAAACACTTGCCAAAAAATATGACGGCTTTTACGACCAGAGTTTTTTAAAGTCTTTCAGTTTTCCAACTGCTCAGAAGCGCAATACTTTTATTCAACACGCGAGTGCATTAATCAAGGGTAAACCTTTCGAGGAACTTAATTCAAATCCAGATACTGCACCAGTTGCGCAAAATTCATTGCCACAAGCGGAAGAGAAAACTTCCAAAAACGCGACGCCTGCTGATTTAGAAAATAAAATTTATGAAATTATTCCGCACGACAAATTCATCACAGAAGGAGACATTTTAAATCGCGTTGAGGAAATTGAGCCGAACGAACTGCCTACCAGTTTGCTTGCACTTGAAATGAAAGGGCTTATTGAAGAAGACGCTGGACGATACAAACGCACACAAAAATTGCCAACCGCAAATAACAATGCGGTGGCTAAAAACGCAACCGAAATTGATAAAAATAAACGCTCTTCAAAGAAAAACACTGACTTCCTCAAAGGAATTGCGCAAGGCATTCAAGAACAAGGCGATCCACGTCAAGGCAGTCTTTTCGGCGAAAGTGAACCTGCACCGCTTATAGATTTAATTAAGCAAGCACGGCAAGAAGTTGAAAACAACGGGCAAACTACCCCTATGTTTTCTCGTAACGGCGAAGTTGATACCACGATTGATAATATTGTTGACGATAAAGACTTAACGCCACAGCAAAAGTTACAGCAAGATTTTGGCAATAAGCTCGGTGTGCAAACTGTTTTCTTTAACAACGAGAACGGCGACTTTCACGGAGCGCACGCCAACGGCACAAGTTATATCAACGTCAATTCCAAAATGCCAATCGGCAAAGTATTCTGGCACGAATCAAGCCACTGGTTGAAAAGCAATAACGCTAAATTGTACGACGAACTTGCAAAGGCGGCAGGAATTACCGACGCACAAAGAGACGCTTATCTCAAGGAAACTGGACGCACGGATTTGGTAACAGACGAAGAGATTGACGAAGAAATTCTTGCTGACCAATTTGAGGACGTTGCCAAACGCAGTGGACTTTTGCAGAGTATAGCGGGCAAGAATCGCGGTTTAATTCAACGTGTGGTGCAATGGTTGAAAGATACTATGAACAAATTCATTGACCATTTCAGAAATCCAAGCGGCAAGCTCACAACAAACCAATCAATCGCTTTGGCAGATGAATTCGGCAAAATTGCAAAAGATTTAGTTGACCCGAACGGGCAGAAAATTTTCCGCTACAACAATCGCATTCAAAATATCGAACTTGCTGATGGGCGAGGATTAAACGCTGAAGCTCAAACGAAAAAAGCCCTTGCGGATTTAGCAAAGGCGGCTTGGAACGATAAAAATTTCAATGGCAAAGTTTCTTTTAAACCTTCAAAAAAATTTCGCGACAAGGCTCAAGAACTTTTCGGACACGACATTGAAGAAGTTTTTATAACAGGTAGCGATATAAGACATATTAAGAAAAAGCACGGCGAGAATGAAGACGCTCGCGGACAAATTGACATGACGCCTGAAATGATTCCTGATATTTATGATGTTGTAAATGATTTCGACATTGCTGAAGAAGGAAAAACTGATAAAGTTGGACAAAAAGCGATTGAAGTTACGAAAAACATTAATGGTGGGCAAGGTTACGTTATTACAGTTGAAAGAGGGACAAAAAAAGCTGAAGTAAAAACGGCACTTAAACAGAAAAAGCCACAGGTGCTCGATACCAAAGGCTCCGAGCAGAACGTCCGAAACGACCCTGCAACTTCTTCCGATGAAAATATACCACAGGGCGAAGACAAAATCAAATACTCAATCGGCAACAGCGACAACGAGCATAGTTGGTTAAAAGGATTGGCTAAGAAACTCGGCAAAGCACTGCATTTGAATGGCGACAAAATTATTACAGAGGAAGACCGCCGCAAAGCTCATCTTCAAGAGCAGGAAAAGGCAATGGCTGATTATCTCAAAGAGCCAAGCAAAGATAACAAATATCGTCTGAATAAATTGGGCGTCACGAAAGGACAACTTCAAGCCTATATGAATGGCGAGGAGTATTTGACTGGAATTGGTCTGCGGCAAAATGCAATCGCTTCACCTTCGCGAATTGCTGATAAAGTTGCCGTATTTCGCGCTTTCTTTCGAATGGGTGACCGCGCTATGGATAAACTCGTTAAATTGCGCGACAGTTTTTCTCGTAAATATGATTCGGCAATGGATTTGGTAAAAAGCAAAGAAGAGCGCGAAAAACTTTTTGAAATACTTTGGGACGGCGACGAGGAACAAAAAGTTTTCACGAAGGAAGAACTTTTGCAAGACGGAGTAAGCGAGAATGTTGCCAACGCCTATATTGCAATTCGCCGCCAAATGAATCGTGCGTACACTTTAGTAGACGAGGCAAAACGCCGCCCGCAAAATTACGCAAAATATCTTTCTGATAAACAGTATGAAAAATTGCGCGATAATAAATTCGTTAAGCAGAACACACTCAAAATTCACGATACGCAAGACGAGGACGGCAGACACCTTGTAACGTGGACTGATTTTTTTGCCAACTACGAACGCGAATACACGCTCAATAAAAATGCCTTAGATAAATTTAAAGCCGACGACGCAATTCAAATTCTCGACGAAAAGCAACTTGAAGACGGCACTTACAAAGTCACAGTTCGCGAAGGGATTCCCGCACTAACCAATCGCAAAGGTTATATTCCGTATTTTTTCCACGAATACCACGTTACAGTTAAAAATGCTGACGGCAAGCAAATTGGTGACATAATCGGCACGGGCAGAACACAGCGCGAGGCGATAAAAATTGCCGAACAGTGGCAGAAAAATCACACGCTCAAGGACGGCGAAAATATTCATATTACGCCGCGAACTTTCAACACTTCAGCGCAAAGGTTACAAAGGTTACGAAAAAGATATGGACTGGGTGCTCCGTCACCACTTCAACACGGTTGCACGTTATGTTGCATTGGAAACGGAATTCAAGCCAAAGGCGATAAGTTTATTTGAACGGGTGTTCGGCGATTTTTATAAAGACCACTCGAAAAATCTTATGGCGCAGTACACGAAGAATTATATAAACGACGTGAATGGCAACCCCGCTTGGATTGATAACGTTGTTAATCAGGCACTCAATCAGAGTAGTGTTTGGCGGAAACATTTCCTGCCGAATATTGGCTAGCAAGGTTTTCAGCGGATTGGCAATAACATTGCAGGGCGAATTGCGAATTCTAAACGACAGCGGCGTAATTGCCGACATTGGATTGGATACTGCAAGCGGTTATGATAAAAATCGCGGCTACGGCTCAAGTTTGCCCGTTTTGAAACAACTTGATTGGCTCGGAAATAAAAGCATGATTCCGTTCCAAAAATGCGATACGATTTGCCGAATGAGCACTGCCCTTGCCGCTTATGAAAAAGCAATCGGCGAGGGCAAGAGCCGAACTCAAGCATTGGAGTATGCAAAAAAAGTTAATCGCGACGCAAATTTTAGCTACGGTGTAGAGGACGCACCAAACCTTATGCGGCGCACGAGCACTTTTGGCAAAGTCGGCTTGCAATTCATGAAGTATCCGCTTAAAGAACTTGAAGTTATCGCAGATTTTTTGCCGCAAAATAAAAAGACTACCTTTAAACAAAAGGCGGCGTTTTGGATTCCGTATTTCTTTGCTTGCGGTTAATGGGCTTTATTCCGTTTTTCGATTGGGGCGACGACAAACTTAGCAAAAATTTTAACCTGTTCCCGAAAGATTTTCTGCAGAAAATGATTATTCGAGGGACGCAAGAAATTTTTGGCAAGGATAGCGAAACTGGACGCATGGTTGGTAAAGTGATTATGTATGGTGCTCCTGCGCTTGCCAATGTTGACGTTTCAAAACGCACGGGGCTTGCAAGTATGTTGCCACAAGATACAGCAAGTTTGTTGTTCGGCGCGACTGGCTCGACGATTTGGGGCACGGGCACTAATTTGGCGCAGGGAAATTACGCTAACGCTTTGCGAAGTGTTAGTCCCGGACTTTTCAATATTTACTCTGCGCTTTGGGCGGGCGAAACTAAAGACGCTCGCGGGTGGAAAGTTTCAGTTTACGAGGACGCTTGGGACAGAATTGTTCGTGGACTTGGTTTTAAATCAGTTGACGAATCGCTTGCTTCAGATATGACGCGAATCAACGCCAACGAGCGCAATGATAAAACAAGAGTTGAAAAACGCTCGATTGACGCTTATATCGAAAATCCGTCTAGTGAAAACCTTAAACGATTAAGGGAACTAAAAATCAAGCCCGACCGCGTTAAAGAAGAGCGCAAAAAGAAAAAGCTTGACCGCCTTGAACGCCTTGAACAAAACATGAGCAAGGCACAACGCAAGCGCAATCAATATTTGTTGGACTTCGCTAAATAGCGGAGTTTTTTTATTGGAGGCGAGGACATGGCATTTTATTATCCCGACGGCGACGGTGGACGACGCGAACTTGAAACTGGCGGTGGCACTACTTACATTGACCAGACCGAAGCTGGTTCCGTCATTGCTCGCGGCACGATAAGCACCGCTGAAGAATTTGCACAAGTGACAAGCGAAGCTGGCGAATTAGGCGACTTGTGGGTTATCGGCTTCACCGACGAAAATAGCGGCATTTATACGGGTGATTTGCTTTTATATGTTGGTACGCAATGGCAACGTTTTCAGACTTCGCTTAATCGTTCTGGTTATTCATTGCCAACGGCAAGTGCGTCGACTAAGGGCGGCGTCAAAATTGTCAGTGGGCTAAACATGACGGACGAGGTTTTAAGCGCGAATGTTCCAGATTTGCCAACCGCAAGTGAATCTATCAAAGGCGGCGTAATTGTTGGCAGTGGCTTAAATATTGACGAAAATGGAATTCTTAGCTCAGTCACTGAAGAGTACACACTGCCAACAGCTTCTGCGGGTATTCTCGGCGGCGTTAAAGTCGGTGCAAGCATGAAAATGACTGACGGCGTTTTGAACTACGAATTGCCAATCGCCTCGTCCGTGCAACGTGGCGGCTTTAGACTAGGCGACGGGCTTTATATGGACGGTGATAGGTTATGCCTCTTGCCGCAAGATGACAACAACGAAAAAGAATGCTCCATTAACATAAAAAATATTCTCAAGGGCGCAGGCGGCAGTTCAGAAAGCACCGACTGGAGCGGCGGCACTAGCGGCACAACTTACGGTATTCCGATTCTTAGCACGACACCTTCGACGGTTGAGGGTGCAATGTGGCTTAGTGTTTAGGAGGTTTGAACTATGGCAAGTCCTTACGTTAACATTTATAAAGATAGTCCAACGAAGAATGGCACCGACGGCACGGCAGTATCAATGGGCAATTCTTACGATAACGCAATTCGCTTTGCTCTCGACGCTGAACAAAACGAATCAAAAACCATTAAATGCGCTATCCGAACCGAAGCGGGCTATATTGTCAAAGACGCGGTTATCAGCGACTTAAATGACGGCAATGACCGATTCAAGCTGTGCAAAACTTCCGACGGCACTTTTACCGACGAAATTTCTTTTAGCCAAGTGACGGCTGTTAACTCAATTTTTTACGTCAAAGGTAGTTCTGTGAATACAGAACAGCCGCAGACCGACCGCTCCGTTAAACTTCGCTATACTGGCAAACTTCTGGCGGTGTAAAGTTATGGACACGACCAATTTAATCGCGTATTTGCCGTTTGACGAATCAACGACGCTAGATTTATGCGGCAACGAGTGGACTGCTACTGGAACTGTTAGCATTGTCGACGGCGCGGCTAATTTCAATATATCTTATCTGCGCTCTAACGAACAAGTTACTTTTGGCGGCGCGGAGTTCACTATCAGTTTTTATACTTATTTGAGCTCCAGTTCGCATTATTTTGGCGGGTTATTTTGTGCTCAACCCACAACACAGACGGGCGACTCTAATAACGCTGGTCGCATTAGTTTTTTCCGTTCTCAATCTACTAACAATTTAGCTGTGCAATTAGTAAACGCCGCTGGCTCCACGATTGTTAACGGCGTGACTGTCGCCTCTAATTTCCTTA
>CAMJKR010000086.1 GCA_946406415.1 uncultured Selenomonadales bacterium
AATTTTAACAAAAAAAAATCCCGCCGAGTTTTTCGACGGGATTTTAGCTGTTAGCTATTAGCTGTTAGGATTTTTTAACGAACTTGGAGCCGCTGATTTTATAAGTTTCGTCGTTAATGTGGAAGGTTGAGGCGGTGAAATCTTTTAACGTTACAGAGCCTTCCTCAAAAGTCAACGTGACGGCTTTGCTTTTGTAAGTCGCTGTAAAGTCGAGGCTGTCAAGCGTTAGGGTGTCATTTTTATCGAAGCCGTAAATAATATCGTTGCCGGTGCCGCTTGAGTAAATAAAAGTATCTGAACCGGCGTCGCCCCACAACGAATCATTGCCCGCACCGCCAACCAGCGTATCATTACCCTTGCCGCCTTTTAACGTGTCACTGCCGAAACCGCCGTAAATTTTATCGTTGCCGGCGTTGCCTTGAATGGAATCATTGCCCGATTCGCCGTAAAGTATATCATTTTTCGAGCCGCCCAAAATTACGTTATCGAGCTTGTTGCCGAAAATTTTAACGGCTTTGGAGCGTTTAGAGGCGTCTGCCGTTCCGACGTCCGAATTAAGCGTAACGGGCGATTTTGTTTTGTTGTTAATGGTTAAAGTCTTCGCGCCGCTAACGAGCGTCTCAAACGTTTTGCCTTTGGAATTAATCATGCTGAGTTTTTTATTTGCGCCGTCTTTAACAGTCAACGTGCCCTTGCCGATTGTGAAAACGACATCATCGCCGCTTAACGTAGCTTTAGAAATTGAACCACCGAGAGAAATTTTATCGCCCGTCGCGTAGTCGTTAATAACGTCATCGCCCGCCGTGTAAATGAAAACGTCGTTGCCATTGCCGCCCTTTAACGTGTCGTCACCTTTGCCGCCGCTCAACGTGTCTTTACCGTCGCCACCAACGATTGAATCATTACCCGCGCCGCCGACGATTGAATTATCAAGTTTGTTGCCAATAATCGTTATGCCATTTTTGAGAGCTTTGGCGTTGACGGTCTTAACGGTACTTTCAAAATCCGCGAAGTCAAGCGTGTCCTCTGTGTAATCCGTCGTCAATGTCAAAACTGTTTTCTTGGAATTGTAAGAAACGCCGTCGGGAATTCCGTCCGAATAATTTTTAGCAAGATAGCGCATGTAACCATAGCCGTGATAATGTTTAGCAGACGTGCTACTAGGATTAACAAATAAACTATAACTCGTCGAGGCACTATCATAGCCGCCAACAAGTTCGACAAGCCCTGCGCCAATTTCCGTAGTGTAGTTTGTGGAGGGAACATTTGCTTTTAAAGTTATCTCCGCCATAGCTTGTAAGATAAGCCTGTCAAGATAATTTGTAAATTTGGCTGATTGATAACTACTACCATAACCGTAAAGGTCAGAGTAAATATACTTATCTCCACCCTCCAAAACGCCGTTTTTGTCGTCGGCAGTCATATTGTAAAGAAAATCGGCGTTAATATACAAATTAGCTTCAGAGGCAAGCCCCATGTCGTAATTAAAACCAAGTCTTATTTCGTCTTGTCGGGTATAACGATGAACGCTGTCGCCGTCGCCGAATGAGGAAAATATTACATTAATTTTGTTGATATTGGCGCGTCCGTCAGTGAAATTAATTCCGAGCGATTTATTGATAAGGTCGAGCGATTCAGGTATCCACCAATTATAAAGCGCACGAGTTACGAGTTTTTGTTTCTCAAGATAAGTTGCTCCGCTGTAATTAAATTTTTCGTCGACGTTTTTATCATCTTTTTCGGCGTAGGTTACGTTGACCGTTAAGCCGTTTTTCGTGAAGGAATTATACTCCGCGTCGGTGAGCTTTACAGCCTTTGCGGTTTCGGGGACGATTGAGTCAGCGGTCTTGGTAGTTTTGCCGCCAGCGTCCGAACCCGTGATTGCGCCCGTGTCTTCGTTATTAATGCGAATGCCGCAACCCTGCTCTGCAAATTTTTGAAGGTTATAATCAGGTTGATAGCTTTTCTTATCTTCCTGGAATTTTTGTTCGAACACGTCGTAACGAACCGCGCCCACAGCTTTAAAAGCCTCGTCGATAGCGTCGCTACCGGTCTTTTTAGTTTCGATTAGGGTTTTAACAAATTTTTTAATTACTCCAACGGGTGTAGACATATAAACCATCTCCCATTAAAATTTTTGTGTCACCTAAAAGCATTATAGTTAAGCTGAAAAAATTTTTGGTGTCCTAACAGCTAACTCGTAAAAAAATTTTTAGATGTCTTACCAGCATTATAGTAATTGTTTTTTTTTTTTGTCAATTCCTGGACGCGATTTTTTTTGAAAAATTATCGGCGAATTGTTGACTTGTTGCAAAAGCCTGGTGCGTGTGTTACCATTGAAAAAAATACAAAGGAAAATTTATTTGAAACCGTGGCTTAACTCAATCGAATATATTCGCGGCGTGTCGATGGCGGGCGTCGTAGCGATTCATACCGGCTCGCAATATCTGCTAAATCCCACGCCAAATATACACCTCGTCGCGCTCTTTGAAGTCGTTTCGCGTTTCAGCGTGCCGATTTTCTTTTTTATTTCGGCGTTCGGATTGTTTTACCGCATGAATTTTGACGAGCCGTTCAGCTACGGAAAATTTTTGCGGCGACGCCTCAAGGCGGTTTTAATTCCGTATTTGCTTTGGTCGACGTTTTACCTCCTGCACGACAATCACTTTTACGGCTACCAACTTTTCCCCGATTTTGACTACGCGGCGGAAATTTATTTCTTCGGGCTGGCGAAGTATCATTTATATTTTCTCGTGATTCTGATTTGGTTTTATCTGTTAATGCCGCTGTGGATTTTTTTAGTTAAACGTATGACGCCCACGAAATTATTTTTATTGCTTGCCGCGCAGGTTGCATTTGATTATTGGTCGAGTTACAGTGGCTGGCTCTGGCAATTTGTGAACTCGTTGCCGCCCGATTCGCTGTTGCAAATGTGTTTGAAGTGGCGATTAAATTGGCTCGTGTTGCATTATGTTTTCGTGTTCGTATTGGGCGGCGTGTTGGGCATTTACTCGGAAAAATTTTTCGCGTGGTGTAAGGCGCACAAAAAAATTATCAGCGCAACATTTTTAATTGCGCTGATAACTTTACTCGGATATTATTATTTTTTAATTTACGTACGAAATTTTTCGGCGACGGCGGCAGTTAACACGGCTCATCAATTATCGCCGCCCGGAATTTTCTACACAATCGCCGCGTCAATATTTTTGTTTACGTTATTTCAATTCGGCAAGCTCCCCGCGCCGCTGAAAAATTTCTTGAGCGTCATGGGGAAGAATTCTTACTTTGTATATCTGGCTCACCCGCTAGCAATACATTATCTGGCATTGGGTTTAGGCAAGCTCGGATTGATTATGACGGCTCCGAACGCGCTAATCTTTTACGTCGTAACAATCGCCGTGACTTTATCGGTTAAGCTTTTGTCTCAGAAATCTTTTCAAGCAATCCAGCGATAAATTTGACATGCGGGGCGACCGTGTCCAACTGCAACCGCTCGTTCGGGCTGTGAATGTTTTCGTTAGTCGTGCCTATTGAAATCACTTCAAGTTTAGGATTTTTCTTGACAAAAAAGCTCGTCTCAAGTCCAACGTGAAGCGTTTTAATTTCGGGCGCGTAATTGTTTTGCTCCGTGAAAATTTCTTTGGCAAGTTTTAAAAGTTTGCTGTTGGGATTAAAATTCCAGGCGGGGACTGACGCAGAAACTTTGCTCTCGAACGCACAAAGCCGCGACGCTTGCTCAAAGCCCTCGATAAATTCTTCAAGTAACTCATCGGCATTAGCTCGCGGCATAACTTTTAATTCAACTAAATCATCGTTCATGCGCACCATTCCCAAATTTGCAGACGCGATAACCTGCGCGGGGTTTTGGGGCGACATGAGATAAACACCGCTGTGAATCAGCTCAATAAAATTAGTCAGCAAGTCAAAATCTTTGGCGTGCAAAACTTTATCGGGGCGTTTGATAACTTTCGTCTCGATTTTTATATCGGGTTCAGCCGCGCCGTAGACATTTCTAATCCGTTGCTCCATTGTTGCGCAGATGCTTTGAACGTCTTGCGCGCTTAAATCAGTGGCAATGACAAGCTGTGCACTATTCGGAATAACGTTAAAAGCTTGCCCGCCTTTTAAATAAGCCATACGAATTTTTCCGTGTTTGGTTATCGCCCGCATGATTTGAACGGCAAGTTTAATGGCATTGACGCGACCGGAAGAAATTTCTCCGCCCGAATGCCCGCCGCGCAACCCGCCGATTTTTATTTCCATGTTCGTGCCAAGTTTGGTGTCGGGGCGGACGTAATGAAGCTCGCGCCAAAAATTTATGTAAACGCAACCTGCACTACCGGCAACCAGCTCGCCAAATCTTTCCGAATCACAGTTGATAAGATAATCGGCGTCGGCAACAAATTTTTCATCAAGCCCGATAACGCCAGCCATGCCTTGCTCCTCTTCGACCGTAAAAATTATTCTAATCGGTCCATGTTCAAAGGCGTCGAGATTTTTAACAAGATAAAGAATTTCCGCGACGCCAATGCCATCGTCCGCGCCAAGACTTGTGCCCTCTGCCTCTAAAAATTTTTCGCCGCGAATCAACTTTATCGGGTCTTTCGTCGGCTCAAAATCATAGCCTTCCTCCGCTACGCAAACCATATCCATATGCGCTTGCAAAATCGTCAGCGGAGCATTTTTTTTGCCGGCAGTTGCGGGCAAGTCGGCGATAATATTTTTAAATCTGTCCTGCACAACTTTAAAGCCGTGCTTTTCCAAAAAATTTTTTAAGAAATTACTAACTTGCAACTCGTATTTAGACGGGCGCGGGATTGCCGCCAACTTTTTAAATTCCTCAAGCACGCCCTCCAAAATTTCTTCTGGGGCTTGCGATAAAATTGTTTTGCTCATTAGTCTCTACTCCATTCTGTCCGAAAAACTTCCGAAAAGTATCTTTGATTAATTCGGCTAACTATGAAAAAATCCTGCAGGTTGTAGAAATTTCGCCGCCGTGATAAAATTTGCTAAAGAAAGGAGTTTTGAGTTGATTGCTCATGTTTTCGTTGACGCAGAAAATATTCCGCCGTCGGTCACGTTCAAAGTCGTGGAACATTTCGGCAAGGAACATACGATAACAAAAGTCGACATCGTTGCTAAAGAAGACACGCTCCCTTATAAATATCGTAACCTCGACGAAAAAATTTATCGCGTGCAAAATTGTTTTTACGGGAAAAATTCTGCGGATACATGGCTTTGCTTTGAAATGGTGCGGGCGATTATCGACGAGCCAGACTTGGAATTGATAATAATCGTTTCCAGCGATAAAGATTTTCTGCCCGCGATAAAATTCGCCGTCGACTTCGACAAAAAAATTTTCATCGTGTCAAACGGCGCGGGGCATAAAACTTTAGCTGAACAGCTGAAAATTTTAAACGTCAATCTGGACGCCGTTGAGCTGAAAGACTTCCGATTAAAATTTGGCGACGTGCCAAGTAAGCTTGAAAAATTTTTGCCGCTGTTGAGTTTCAGAGTAAAAAAATATCTCTTCGACTGCGAGGACAGAATCAAATTCATTTTGGTAAAGAAGGGCAAAGAAATTTTCGAGGTGCCGTTCGTGGCGGGCATGACGATTCAAGTTTTTGGGCGAATTTTGCGCGAGCTGAACATTTTGAGTTATAGTGATTCATTGCGGAGCTTTATATCCAAAAATTTTTTAAAGCTTACACGCGGCAACCGAATTTATTTTCGCAGCGAGGCGGAACTTTCCGAGCCAACTTTAGCTGAGCAAATTGCGGAATATTTTTCGGAGCACGCGGCGGAAACGATTAAAATTTTTATCAAGCACAACTCCAGACTTTCTGAAATTCCTTTCGTGGACGGCATGCCTCTTGACATTTTTGATAAACTGTTACGCGAGAAAAAAATTATCGGCAAAAGCGCGTCGATTGCTCAAACTGCCACTAAAAATCTGCTTAAGATTGTCGACGATAAAATTTTTCTCTGCAACGACGAGGAACAAATTGCGGCTTACGAGGGCACGATTAAAAATATCGACGAATACTTTAGCTTTCACGCGGCGGAACTGCGGAAAATTTTCATTAAGCACAACGGCAAATTTTTTGAACTGCCCTTTGTAGACGGGATTAGCCTTGAGTTGTTCGGTAAACTTCTGCGCGAAAAAAATATAATAGGCAAGAGCACTTCCGCCACGAGCGTTGCTAAGAAAAATTTTCTGGATATTCGCGACGGTAAAGTTTTTCTTTGCGGCGAGGACAGATTGATTGAACTTTACGCCGAATCGACTGGCGACCTTCAAGCTTACTTTGAATATCACGCCGACGACGCCAAAAATATTTTCGTCAAGCGCAATGGCGACCTTTTTGAAATACCTTTCGTTGACGGTATGCCGATTAAAATATTTGATAAACTGTTGCGCGAGCGGAAAATTATCGGGCGGAACTCTTCGGCGATAAAAGTTGCCGCGCAGAGTTTATTAGACGTTCACGACGAGCGAGTTTATTTAATTGGCGAGGACGAGTTAGAGGCGGCGCAGGACGATTTAGAAACCGACCTTGAAGGATATTTTATCGAGCACGCATTGAAGATTCGGACGATTTCCATTTGGCACGACGTAAATATTTATTCAATCCCGTTTGTTGACGGAATGCCGATTAAAATGTTCGGTAAGCTGTTGCGCGAGCGGAAGATTATCGACAGGAAAATTTCGGTAGAGGAAGTTATCGCGAACAATGATCTTGATCTGCGCGGCGAAAAAGTTTTTCTAAAATGAGGAGGCATTTAAATGAAAATTATCGAGGCGAGCGTTGAGCTTGTTGACGATTTTGACGCGGCGGCTGTTATGAAAAAAATTGAGCGGGCTGGGCGCGTCTGCTACAAATCGGAGGGCAACATAAAAGACGACAGCGCGGAAAAATTTATTCGCGGGATAATCAAGCGCGGGCACGAATCAGTTATCGAACACGCTACAGTTTCATTTAAAATCATCTGTGACAGAGGCGTTACGCATGAAATTGTTCGCCACCGCTTGGCAAGTTATTCACAAGAATCATCACGTTATTGCGATTATAGCGCAGGAAAATTTGACGGCGAGTTAACTTTTATCAAGCCATGCTTTTGGACGGAAGACGACGAAAATTTTCAGCTGTGGAAGTCGACAATGGCGCAACTGGAAAAAAATTATTTGGCGTTGCGTGCAAATGGAGCCAAACCCGAAGAGGCACGCTCAATCCTTCCGAATTCGCTTAAGACAGAAATTTTCGTTACGATGAATTTGCGCGAGTGGCGGCATTTTTTAAAGTTGCGGACTGCAAAAGCAGCGCATCCTCAAATGCGGGAAGTCTCATTGAAAATTTATAAAATCCTCATTGAAAAGTTGCCGGCAGTATTCGACGATATTCAGCCATAAAATTTTCTATGGACAATCGTCCTACGTTGCAATATAATTTATAAAAATTTTTGTAAGGGAGAATTCGATATGAAAATTACAATCGGAAGCGACCACGGCGCGGTTAACCTCAAAGAGGCAGTTAAACAAGTTTTGGCGGAGTTTAAAGACGTTGAATTTAAAGATGTTGGCACGTTCGGCACGGACGCGGTTGATTATCCCGACATTGCCGAGAAAGTCTGCGCGGACGTCGTAAGCGGTGCGGCGGATAGAGGCATTGTCCTTTGCGGTACGGGCATTGGCATTTCCATTGCCGCCAACAAAATCAAGGGCATTCGTTGTGCGCTGTGCAATGATGTTTTTTCGGCGGAAAAATCTCGCGAACATAACGACGCAAATGTTTTGGCAATGGGCGGACGAGTTATTGGTTTTGGAGTTGCGGGTAAAATTGTTCGCGCGTGGCTGACGACTGACTTTGAGGGCGGACGCCACGAACGGCGCGTTAATAAAATCATGGCTCTTGAAAATAAGTAAGAGGTGTTCAAAATGAAAATCGGCGTTATATCTGACACTCACGGCTACGACGGGCGCGTTAAGCTGGCAGTAGAAAAATTTTTCGCCGACGCGGATTTGATTCTGCACGCCGGCGACGTTTGCTATCACGGACCGAACAACCCAAATTACAGAGGCGATGATTACAATCCCAAAGCCCTCGCGAATTTTATTAACGCCTCGAAAATTCCGTTCGTGATTGCTCGCGGCAACGGCGATTCGGAAGTTGACCAACTTGTTTTGGAAGTTCCTGTGCTGATTCCTTATGCTCACGTCTTCGCG
>CAMJKR010000087.1 GCA_946406415.1 uncultured Selenomonadales bacterium
ATAGACTGCAATTCTTTAATCAGAACTTTAAATGATTCGGGAACGCCCGGTTCAGGGATATTCTGACCTTTGACGATAGCCTCGTAAGCTTTAACACGTCCAACAACGTCATCAGATTTAACGGTTAAAATTTCCTGCAACGTGAAAGATGCGCCGTAAGCTTCGAGTGCCCAAACTTCCATTTCGCCAAAACGTTAACCGCCAAATTGAGCCTTGCCGCCGAGTGGTTGTTGAGTGACTAAGCTGTAAGGACCAGTAGAGCGGGCGTGAATTTTATCATCAACTAAGTGGTGAAGTTTAAGCATATAAACGCAACCAACAGTAACGCGATTTTCAAACGGTTCACCGGTTCTGCCGTCGTAAAGGACAGTTTTGCCGTCGTCATCAAGTCTTGCAAGTTTAATGGTGTTAGCAATGTCTTCGTCGCGTGCGCCGTCGAAAACAGGGGTAGCGATATGAACGCCAGCCTCTGAAGTTTGCGGCAAGCCTAGTGTATCGACATCAAAGCCAAAATCGCGCAAGTCTTGTTCAATAAGCGGATCGTGATTTTTGATACGCATACCGATTTTTCTAACAGCCATGCCCAAATGCGTTTCAAGAACTTGTCCGATATTCATACGGGAAGGAACGCCCAACGGGTTAAGAACAATATCAACGGGCGTGCCGTCAGGCAGGAAAGGCATATCCTCTTGACGGCGAATTTCGCTGACGACGCCTTTATTACCGTGACGACCGCTCATTTTATCGCCAACGGAAATTTTACGTTTTTGAGCAATGTAAACGCGAACTTGTTTATTGACGCCCGGAGCCATTTCGTCGTTATTTTCTCTAGTAAAAACGTTGACGGCGACGACTTTACCGGATTCACCGTGAGGGACGCGCAGGGAGGTATCACGAACTTCGCGAGCCTTTTCGCCGAAAATAGCGCGGAGCAAACGTTCTTCAGCAGTAAGTTCAGTTTCGCCCTTAGGAGTAACTTTACCAACTAAAATGTCGCCGGTTTGAACGTCAGCGCCGATAGCAATAATGCCGTCGGAGTCGAGGTGAGTTAAAGCGTCTTCAGCGACGTTGGGAATATCGCGAGTGACTTCTTCGGGACCAAGTTTAGTGTCGCGAGCGTCGCATTGATATTCCTCGATGTGAATAGAAGAGAAAATATCGCGCTTGATGAGGTTTTCGTTAAGGAGTATAGCGTCTTCGTAGTTGTAGCCTTCCCAAGGCATGTAAGCGACGATAATGTTATAACCCAAAGCCAATTCGCCTTGAGAGGTGGCGGGACCGTCGGCAATAGGTTGACGAGCGTTAATGAATTCGCCCTCTTGAACGATAGGAATTTGGTTAAAGCAAGTACCTTGATTGGAGCGAACGAATTTTTGGAGGTGATAGACGTCGAATTTATCTTTAGAGGAATTAACAAAGCGGTCATCAACGCGAACTTTAATAGAGGTAGCGTCGACTTGAACGACTTTGCCAGGTCGTTTAGCGAGAATCATAACGCCGGAATCGCAAGCGGCTTTGAATTCCATACCGGTACCGACGAGGGGGGCTTGAGTTTTAAGTAAGGGAACGGCTTGCCGTTGCATATTTGCGCCCATTAGAGCGCGGTTAGCGTCGTCATTTTCGAGGAATGGGATTAAAGCGGTAGCAATGGAGACGACTTGTTTAGGGCTAACGTCCATATAATCGACGCGTTCACGGCGGACTTTGGTAGTTTCTTCGTTAACGCGGGCGGTGACACGTTCATTAACAAACCAGTCGTTTTCGTCGAGGGGTTCGTTAGCTTGAGCGATAACTAAAATTTCCTCTTCGTCGGCAGTCATATAACGGACGTCGTTAGTAACTTTGTGATTAATTTTGTCGACTTTACGGTAAGGAGTTTCCATGAAGCCGAATTGATTAACGCGGGCATAATTGGAAAGGGAGCCGATAAGCCCGATATTGGGACCTTCAGGAGTTTCGATAGGGCACATTCTGCCGTAGTGTGAGTTATGAACGTCGCGGACTTCAAAGCCGGCGCGTTCGCGAGATAAGCCGCCGGGACCGAGAGCAGATAAGCGGCGTTTATGGGTTAATTCGGAGAGTGGATTATGTTGATCCATAAACTGCGACAACTGCGAACTGCCGAAAAACTCTTTAATGGCGGCGACGACGGGACGGATATTGATAAGGTTTTGAGGGGTGACAATTTCGGAATCTTGAGTAGTCATACGTTCACGAACGACGCGTTCCATACGAGCCATACCGATGCGGAATTGATTTTGAAGCAATTCACCAACGGCGCGAACGCGGCGATTGCCTAAGTGGTCAATATCGTCGGGAATGCCGGTATTAGACATGAGGTTAAAAATATAATCGATAGAAGAGAGAATATCGGCGACGCAAATGG
Organism: uncultured Selenomonadales bacterium; assembly: GCA_946406415.1. Taxonomy (GTDB): domain Bacteria; phylum Bacillota; class Negativicutes; order Selenomonadales; family Selenomonadaceae; genus Quinella. The sequence goes on from CAMJKR010000087.1 coordinate 2,387, forward strand.
TGCGGTTATTGCGGATAGATAAATTAGGGGCGCAAAGCATAGTAAGATTACCGTCGTCGGTTTTAATTTTGATTTTGATAGGACATTTAAAGCCGCGCCGGAGTTTAAGGGAAGCTTTTTTAAATATAGACTCGGCAAAATCGTCGGGAACTTTATCGAGCATATCGCTAGTAATAATTTCGTTAGCAGGGAAGATAATTTCTTGAGTTTCTGGGTCGCGAACGTCTTCGGTAACGGCTTCGCCCAAGAAGAGATTATGCCAACCGATAAAGTTTTGGACTTCGCGGTCGTCGGGTATAGTGTCGAGTTGAGCTTGAGTAACGGGTTTGCCGTCAGCGGGCAGGAGCAATTCGCCGGTTTCGAGGGAATATAAATCTTCTGCGAGGACGTGACCGAGCAAACGGCGTTTCCAACCGAGTTTTTTAGTAATTTTATAACGACCGACGGCGGCTAAGTCGTAGCGACGTGGGTCGAAGAATTGGGATTGGAGGAGAGAAGCGGCATTTTCTGCGGAGGGTGGTTCACCGGGGCGCAGGCGGTTATAAATGCCGATAAGGGCTTTTTCTTTGTTGTCTTCGCCGTTGCGTTTATCGGTGTCTAACATATCGACGAGTGCTTTAAAGCCGGCGGCTAATTGATTTTTCGGTTGGAGTTGAGTGAACTTATCGAGGAAGTATTTGTAATTAGATAAGCGGTCATTTTTAGAATCGAGTTGAGTAAAGGCGTCGAGAAGGTTATCGAAAGTTTCTTCGGAGCGGGAGCCTTTACGGTTGATATAGCCGACGGTTAAGGGGTTGCGGGCGTCGGAGCCGTTTTCTGATTCGGCGAGCAAGAAGGCGGCGAATTGCTGAGCAAAATCGGGTTCATGAATTTTGGACATAATAAAAGAGTTAATATCAAAAAGGTCTAAAATTTGGTCGTTAGTTTCGTAATCAAGAGCGCGCAAAAAGTAAGTGAGCGGCATCTTACGAGTTCTATCGATACGGACGGCGATAGCGGAATTAGAATCCGTTTCGAGTTCAATCCACGCGCCGCGGTTCGGGATGACGGTGGCATTATAGACGTTTTTACCGTTTTGGTCGATAGCTTTATCGTAGTAGGAGCCGGAAGAGCGAACTAATTGGGAAACGATGACACGTTCCGCGCCGTTGATGATAAAGGTGCCGGTTTGTGTCATAATGGGGAAGTCGCCGAAGAAAACTTCTTGAACTTTGACATCGCCTTTAAGCTTATTATGGAGCCTAACTTTGACACGAACGGGCGCGGCGTAAGTGCCGTCGCGTTTTTTACATTCTTCGAGCGAATATTTACATTCGCCAAAAGAAGGTTCCCCGAAAAACAATTCGAGGTTACCGGAAAAATCGGCAATAGGGGAAATATCCTTAAAAATTTCCTGTAAGCCTTCTTTTTTGAACCAGTCATAGGAATGCCGTTGCAAGTCGAGCAAATGCGGCATATCCATAACTTCTTTAATGCGTGCGTAGCTATAGCGTGTGCGTTTCCCGACAGACATAGGATTGAGCATAGACCGTCCTCCTCGCTGAAAGTAATATGCGCGTATCTAAAAAGACACGCTGCGCATAAATTCCCTATCTTATTTTAATCAGTAGCTGTAAATTTTATACGTAATCAAATTTCATGTCAAGACTTACAAAAAAAATCCGCCCGTTGACGGAAAAGCCCTGCGGTGCTAAGATTAAGTTGTTGAAAAACAAATCTACAGCAGGCGCAGAGCCTTTTCCAATTTTTTATTCTAGCACCTCCGCGCCGCGCTGTCAACGAAAGGCGGATTGATATTATGGCTTACGGGGTTATCTACAAAATCACGAACAAACTCAACGGTATGCCTTACATCGGGCAGACAATAAATCTTGAGAAAAGAATCAATCAGCACAAATATGGTGACCTTTACATCGACAGGGTGATTAAAAAATACGGTTTGGACAATTTTACGATTGAAGTTATCGAAGAATGCGAAACGCTCGAACAGCTTAACGAGCGCGAGATATTTTGGATTGCCACGCTTAACTGCAAGAATCCGAACGGTTATAACATTGCCAACGGCGGTGAAGGCGCATCGGGCTGGACTCACACACCCGAAGCGCGAGCAAAAATGACAGCCGCGCAACTTGGAAATAAAAAGTGTTTAGGTCATCACCACACAGACAAAACGCGGGCGAAGATTGCAAAATCTCATAAAGGAAGACATCATACGGCGGAGACTTGCTTAAAACTGTCAACTTCACATCGCAACGAAACTTCATACAAAAATTTATTAAATGAACTGGACAAACAGCAACTCACGTACACCGCGCTTGCAGAGCTTATGGGATTGAAGGTTATGACTATTTCTGACAAAATGCTAGGCAGGTATAATTTTACTGAAAAAGATATAGCAAAACTTGTTGAGATTTTCGACAAGCCTGCAGATTATTTGCTGGCACGCGACGACGGTTTGAGTATAAAGTTGTCAAAACGTGGCAAGACACCTTACAAAAATTTAGCGGACGAGATGAACAAACAACAACTTTCGTACAAAGAATTGGCAAAGCTCATGAACTTGTCGAGGGCTTCCATTTCTTTTAAAATGTGCGATAAAGTTAAGTTCACTACGAAAGACATAACAAAGCTCGTTGAAATTTTTGGCAAGCCTGCAGATTATCTGTTGGCACGCGACGATTAAAAATTTACTTCTTGCCGTCGTCAACGCCCCATGCGTGAACGCCTTCGAGATTCGGCATAATTTTCGGGTCAAATACCGGCTCTTCAATGCCGCGTTTCTTTTGAGTAACATAATCATCAAGCGCAATGAACGAATACTTGCAGAGGCGAGCGATTGCAAATAAATTTGTTAGACACAAGATTCCCATTGCGAGGTCTGCAGAATCCCAAATTAAACCGAGTTCCGCAAAAGAGCCAAAAAGAACCATTGCAATGACACCGAGTCGGAAAAGATTCATGGCGTGGCGAGCAATGTAGCTTGGTAAAAATCCCGACTCATCACCCTCGAAGAATGCAATATTTATATCCGCATAAAATGTATTGCCCAAGATAGACGAAAAGGCAAATAAGAAAACTATAAACGCAAGGATATGCGGCGCATAAGTTCCATAGACAGTTGCAAGCGACATTTGAACGAGTGAGACGCCTGTAAGCTCACCGCCGATAACGTATTCACCCGTAAGCAGAACAGAAAACGCCGTCGCGGAACATACAAGCCAAGTGTCAAATAAAACGCCTAGTGCCTGTATGAGAGCTTGCCGCACAGGGTGTTTACCGCTGGCAGTTGCCGCCGCATTAGGAACGGAACCTTCGCCCGCCTCGTTGGAGAAAAGACCGCGACGCACGCCCGTCATGAAGACTGCACCGAAGCCGCCCCCGACCGCCGCTTGAGGCTCGAATGCATCGTGGATTATCAGCGCGAACATTGCCGGCACTTTGTCAAAGTTCATGACGATAATTACCAGCGCGGACAAAAGATATAATCCCGCCATTGACGGCACGAGCATTTCCGCGAACTTTGCAATGCGAGTTACGCCGCCGAAAATTACCAAAGCAGTTAAAGCCGCTACTGCAAATGCCGTTATCGCGTGGTCAATGCCAAAAGCCGTTTCGACCGCGCCGACGATTGTATTTGCCTGAACTGAAACGTAAATCCAACCGAACGTCACGGAAATTAAAATCGCAAAAAGTTTAGCTAAGCCCGTCATGTGAAGAGCATTCTTCATGTAATATGCGGGACCTCCAAAAAAGGCTCCATCACCTCTGGGCAATTTGTAAATCTGCGCAAGTGTACTTTCAACAAAACCGGTGGCGCAACCGATAAACGCAATTATCCACATCCAAAAGACTGCGCCGGGACCACCGGTTACAATGGCAATGGCGACGCCCGCAATGTTGCCGACACCGACACGCGACGCCGTCGACACGCAGAATGCTTGAAAGCCGCTGATTTCTTTGCCGGTAGTCTTTTGTCCCGCGCTCCCGAAAATCAACTTAACCATTTCGCCGAGCAGTCGCACTTGAACAAATTTTGTCCGCAGTGTGTAGACGATACCCGAACCAATCAGCGCGATGATAATTATATACGTCCACAAAAACGAGTTAATATCGTTAATCACGCCGTGCAATGCTTCCATAAAATTCCCTCCTGTGATTTGATATGGAAATTATAGCACAAGCGGCATAAACATTAAAGCTGAAAATTAATTGACTTTAAACGGGCGGCGTGTTAAACTGCGTTCTAATGACTAATGGTTAGTATTTAGTGGTTAGGAAAAAATTTTTTCTAATCGCTAACCACTCTGCACTAATCACTAAAAATGTGCGGTTGTAGCTCAGCAGGATAGAGCAACTGCCTCCTAAGCAGTAGGTCGCGCGTTCGAATCGCGCCAATCGCACCACAACTTCAATCGGAAATGTGGAATCGACAATGAATAGAGAAAAAAATTTAAGCCCTTCGCGCAGGTGAGGGGCTTTTGTGGTTTAAAAACGGAGGGGGAGCTTTTATGTCGAGGAGGAAAATTTTTATGAGTGTTTTGGCTGTCGCGGTGGCAATCGCAATCGGAACGTATTTGGCTTTTACGCCGAAAAATATTTCCGCGTCGAAAAGTTTCAGATTAGCAGACATGCCAGAGGAAATCGTTCAGCAAAATCAAAAAGCCGCCGATGAGGCAGAAATTTATTTGGCGGGCGGTTGTTTTTGGGGGACGGAATTTTTAATGCGCAACGTGCCGGGCGTTGTGAGTGTGGAGGTTGGCTATTCAAACGGACCAACGCGAAATCCAACTTATCATGACGTTTGCAACAATTCCGGTCATGCCGAATCAGCGCACGTCATCTACAATCCCGACGGAATTACTTTACCAAAACTTTTAGACATTTATTATCAGTCGATTGACCCGACTTTTGTTAATCATCAGGGCAACGATCACGGCATTCAATATCGCACGGGTGTTTATTTCAGCAATCCCGAAGACGAGGAAATTATTAAAAAGTCTTTGAGCAATCTGCAGAGTAGTTTTTTTAATCCCGTTGTTGTTGAGTGCAAGCCCATTAAAAATTTCTACCGCGCCGAAGAGGAACACCAAGAGTATTTATATAAAAATCCCAACGGCTATTGTCACGTGTCGCGCTCTTTGATTGATGAGCAAGCCAAGATAAATGCGGCGCGAGAATTTCCGAACAAAGATTTTTCGCGTGATAAAACTTACGACAAGCCGAGCAAAAAAGTTTTGGATAAACTTAGCGAACTTCAACGAGCCGTCACGCAGGATGCGGAAACCGAGCCGCCTTACAAAAATGAATACAATGACGAATCACGCGAGGGAATTTATGTTGACGTGACGAATGGGCAACCGCTTTTTGTTTCGACGGATAAATTTGATTCGGGTTGCGGTTGGCCTGCCTTCTCTAAACCAATTGATAAAAATGTTCTCATTGAGCGCAAAGATTTTTCTTTCGGCATGGACAGGGTAGAAGTCCGCGCTAAGGCAAGCGGTTCACATCTTGGACACGTTTTCGACGACGGACCTAAGGACAAAGGCGGCTTGCGCTATTGCATTAACAGCGCGTCATTGCGTTTTATAAGCCGCGATAAAATGCCGGAGGAAGGCTACAGCGACTGGTTGGATTTATTTAAGCATTGAATCTGAAAAATTTTTGTAGTATATTGTTACAGGTTAATTTTTTCAAGGAGGAGTGCCTGTGCCAATAGATTTTGAATTCCCCGAACAAGTTCGCGACCTCGTAGCAACGATAACGCCTCTGGACGTCTTCGATATACTTGTTGTCGCGGCTATTCTCTACAAGTCTTA
>CAMJKR010000088.1 GCA_946406415.1 uncultured Selenomonadales bacterium
GACCTTCTTCAAAGTATAGCGATTAACAAGAGAGGAGTCGACGTTCCACCACCGACTACCTTTAAAATGACCATCTTGGCAGGAAAAAATTATCACAAGCAAAATAAAGTGTCAATATTGCATTAATCGGAGGTGTATCTGTGATTAAAATTTATACGGACGGTTCGTGTTTGGGCAACCCCGGCGCGGGCGGTTGGGCGGCGGTTATCGTCGACGAACAAAATCATCGCGAAGAAATTTACGGCGGCGAAGAGCATACAACTAACAATCGCATGGAACTTACAGCGGCAATTCGGGCTTTAGAAAAAATTTCTGCAGATAAACAAGTTGAACTCTTTACGGATAGCAGTTATCTTAAAAACGCTTTTACAAATGGCTGGCTCGCCAAATGGAAGCGCAACGGCTGGCGAACTGCGACGGGCGGGCATGTTCTCAATAAAGATTTGTGGCAAAAGCTTGACGAATTAATTTCAACACGCGCCGTTAAGTTTAATTGGGTAAAAGGTCACGCGGGAAATTTTTTTAATGAACGTTGCGATAAACTTGCGCGAATGACGGCAGAAAAATTTCAACGCCAACAAAAAATTCTTCCGCAAGGTCAGTTAAGTTTATTCGATTTAGAATACTCCCAGCGTCTTGAAAAGTAAAATCCAGCAAAACATTGTTAAGCAAGATAAAGCCGACGTGAACACCACGCAGTTTGCCGCAAGCTCCGAATCGCCGCCCATTTGTTGAGCCATTGCGAACGATACCACTGCACAAGGCGCGGCGAAAATCGCAATCAACGTTACGAACTCAATTCCGCTAAATCCGAAGACAAATGCCGCCGTAAATAAAGTTATTGCCGGCACTAAAATTAATCTTCCGAAAACCGCGCCGAGTAGTTGTTTCCTGTGTTCGTGAGTTGCACCGAGCTTGAACGACGCGCCCAAAATTATCAGCGCAACGGGAGTTGTTGCCGCCGAAATTTGTCCGATTGGTTTTAAGACCGGCTTTGGAACTTCCACGCCCAAAATTAAAAGCGTCGCACCGGCTATTGCGCCCAGTATCATTGGATTTTTGAAAACACCTTTTAAAATTGGCAAGAGTGCAAATTTACCGCCGCGAAAAGTTTCAAGCGCGAATACTGCTAAGATATTGTAAATCGGCACGATAATAGCAATCATCATCGTTGAAACCGCAATATTCTCGTCGCCGAAAATGTTAGCGACAATCGGCACGCCCATTAATACAAAATTGCTACGGAAAATCGCCTGAACTATGACGCCGCGCCGCCTGTTATCCGGTTCAATTCGCGGGATAATTATCATCAGCAGGAAAAAAATTATCAGCACGCCGCCCGCCCCGAATAACATTAACTTTGGGCGGAAACTCGTTGCTAATTCCGTCGTATAAATCGAATAGAACATCATGCAACAAAAAAAGACGCGGAAAACCATGCGATTCATATGATTTAGTTCCTCGTCGGTCAACCACTTTTGAAATTTTACGAATGCGCCGATTGCCATTAGACAGAACATCGGCACGACTGCGCTCACTGCTACGATAAAATTGCTTAACATAAAAAATTCAACTCCTTGCCGCAATTTTATCACGCAACTTGCTCAACGCAATAAAAATTTTTCCATAAAAAATCCCCGACGTTTAATCGGGGAAAATTTTTTTATATTCGAGATTTACTTATTGGTACGCTTAGCGGATAAATATTCGTCCATAGCTTTTGCGACGATTTTGGAATATTTGACGGCGAGCACAACATTTTTTGCGCCAATTACGACGTCGCCGCTTGAAAAGACGCCTTCGCGGGTAGTGCGCCCTTCCTCGTCAACGACAATCAAGCCGTTCTTATCAACTGTCAAATCGTGCGTCGTGTTAACAATTTTATCTTTAGGACCTTGACTAATGGCGATAATCGTGCTGTCGGCTGGCATTAAAACGGGTTCTTCTTCGCGAATTAAATTGCCTTGTTCGTCGTAAATGCGCGGCGTGAAAATGGGACCTTCCTCTGTGAATTCTTTAATCGCCATGCCCTGTTGCAGTTCAATTCCGTCGACGGCGGCATAATCGAGTTCGCGCTGACTGGCGGCAATCCTCTGGCGACGGGCGTAAAGTGTAACGTGACGAGAGCCTTGACGAACAACAGTACGCGCCACATCAATAGCAGAATTACCCGCGCCGATAATCGCGACGTTATCGCCCAAATGATAAGCGTCGGGGTTTTGCAAGTAGTCAATCGCGTAGTGGACGTTGCCGAGTGATTCGCCTTTAACATGCGGTCTGCGCGGACGCCAAACGCCCGTGCCGATAAAAATTGCTTCGTAGCCGTCGTTAAATAAATCGTCGAGGTGCAGTGCGCCGCCGATTGCAGTATTAGGACGGAAGTGAATGCCCATTTGGCGGAGCTTGACTTGATAGCGGTCGAGAATATTTTTCGGTAGGCGAAAAGCGGGAATGCCGTAGCGCATCATGCCACCGACTTTATCCATGCGTTCAAATATGGTAATGCGATAACCGAGCGCGGCAAGTTTAATGGCAATGGTGATACCGGCAGGACCGGAACCGATAATCGCGACGCGCTGACCATTATCCGGCAAGCGATCAAGGCTTATCTTATCAAAATAAAAATCGGAAATATAATTTTCAATGCTGGGGATTTGAACTGCCGCGGCGTCTTTGCGTTTACCTTGAATGCAGTTGCCTTCGCATTGATTTTCGTGGTCGCAGACGAGTGAACAGACGACACTTAACGGATTATTTTCAAAGAGCATACGCCCCGCCTCCACCGTTTGTCCGGCAAGGAATAAGCGAATCATTTCGGGAATATTGGTTTCAATCGGGCAACCTTTGATTCTGCAAAGTGGTTTTTTGCATTGCAGACAACGACGAGCCTCTTCGATAACGTGTGCAGCCATAGTTAATCCCTCCTAAAATTTATCCTCTGAAAATTTGAACCCAATAATGATGATAAGTTGAATAGTCCTCGTAAGCGTAGCCAACGCCCATTTCCGTGAACGCAGGCTCTAAAATATTTTCGCGGTGATAATCGGAATTCATCCATTGCTCAACGGTTTCATAAGCCGAAGCATGTCCCGCCGCGATATTTTCTCCGCAAGTTCTGCCGCGATATTGCATGACTGTAAAACAATCCGAGCCGTCGGGGCGCGTGTGCGAAAAGTTTTGAACGATTTCACGCGCTCTAATATTTGCCGCCTCTTGTAAATCGTCAGCCAATCTAAGTGGTGCAACTCCAACTTTTGCTCGTTCTTCATTAACTAAGTTCAAAACTTCGACGGCGAAATTTTCTACGGCATAAGCATTGCTCGTTCCGAACAAAACAAAAATCGCCGCGCAGATTGTCAAAAATTTTTTCATGACGTTCCCTCCACGTGTTTATAAACTTCCTCGAAAAGATTTCCGCCCGTAAAAAAAATTCCAGACCGAAGCCCTGCCGCCTCAGCCGCCGCAATGTCGCGTTCGCTGTCACCAAATAAAATTGCCTGCGCGGGCTTGATATTAAAATCTTTGCACGCCTGCAGAATCATTCCAGGCTTGGGCTTGCGGCAGTTGCATTCGATACTGAATTCTTTTACGCAACCTTTTGAGTGATGTGGACAATAATAAAAGGCGTCGATATGTGCGCCAATTTCAGACAAACTTTTTTGCATAAAATCATGAAGGGCGTCGACTTCCCGCGCCGTGTAAAGTCCTTTGGCAATACCGCCTTGATTAGTGACGACGATTGTTAAAATGCCGCATTCGTTGCAAAATTTAATGACGTGGCGTGCGCCGTCAATCCACTTGAATTTATCGACTTCCCAAAGGTAGCCGACCTCTTCATTTAAAACTCCGTCTCTGTCGAAGAAAATCGCTTGAATCATGTTTTTGCTCTCCAAAAATCTTTTACGTTAAGACGCGGCGACGAACTTTAAAATATTTCAACGTTAATCGCGACCGCTGTTTGTGCACTTTTTAAAAGTGCCTCCGTCTCTGTCGAAGAAAATCGCTTGAATCATGTTTTTGCTCTCCAAAAATCTTTTACGTTAAGACGCGGCGACGAACTTTAAAATATTTCAACGTTAATTGCGACCGCTGTTCCCCCGCTTTTAAAGCGGGTCTCCAAAACTTTTTTGGTTAATTTCTTCGCCGCGCAGAAAATTTCCTGCAAAATTAATTGTAAAAAAAGCCCCCGCCAGATCGGTGAGAGCTTTTTTCTTTTTTTAAATCTGATAGCCTCGCGGCGTTATCATAAAATTTTCTTTAACAAAAGTTTGAGAGTTGCCAATTATCACCAACGAGAACATGTTGACTTCCTCTTGAATAAAATTTTCCAGCGTCGAAATAATTTTAGATTGTCCGTCGCGTCCCGCGTTAGTCACTATGCCGACGGGCGTATTTTTTTCGCGGAACTGGAGCAAAATCTGTTGAACTTCAGCGAGCTGTGTGACACGGCGTTTACTTTTCGGATTATAAAGAGCGATGACAAAATCACCCTCCGCCGCAGAGCGCACGCGCCTTTTGATAAGCTCCCACGGCGTCATTAAATCACTTAAACTTATAATTGCAAAATCATTCATCAAAGGCGCACCTAAAATCGCCGCCGCCGCATTGACAGCTGAAACGCCCGCGATAATTTCAAATTGCGGACGATTTTTTTCGGGCAAGTCTAAAATCATTTCCAAGACAAGCCCCGCCATGCCGTAAACTCCCGCGTCGCCACTCGATACAACTGCCACGTCGCGTCCCGCTAAAGTTTCTTCGATAGCAAGCTGGCAACGTTCGACTTCCTGCATCATAGCGCGACCGATAATTTTTTTCCCGCCGAGAATTTTTTCAATCAGCTTGATATAAGTGTTGTAACCCGCCACGACTTGCGAAGATTCAATTGCCTGACGAGCTTTAGGCGTCATTTCGTTCAAGCCGCCCGGTCCTATTCCGACGACAAAAATTTTACTCATTTAATCGCTAACCACCTTCCTAGCCCCGACAAATCGCGCCTTCCAATATTCGTTGTCGAGACTGTCGATATTGACGCCTTTGCTTGACGACGCATGAAGAAATTTCCCGTCGCCAACGTAAATGCCGCAATGTGAGACGCCTGCCGTGTAAGTCGTAAAGAAAACCAAATCGCCCACCGTTAATTGATTGCGTTTAGCGTCCTTGCCCAAATTATATTGCTCGTCGGCGAGGCGCGGAATTGTTACACCGTGCATTTTGAAAACGTATTGAACTAAACCCGAACAATCAAAGCCGGAAGTCGTCGTGCCGCCGAATACGTAGGGAATACCCATGAGCGTCCGCGCCGTCGCGACAATCTGCTTGCCTTGCGCACTCGTTATAAAACTCCGTCCATAAGGCGCAAGGGTCGTAGATTTAGTAGTATCCACGTCTGCGGAAGTAACTTTGATTTCGGGAAGGCGGCGTCCCTTATTTTCTTTAGCCTTCCGAAGTGCGCGCCACGTTACGTTAGTTACTACACCCGTGACGCTAATTTTGTTGTCGTGTTGAAAGGCGGCTACTGCCCGTTCAGTCTCTTTGCCGTAAACTCCGTCCAGTTCGGTTATGTCGTAGCCTATCAGATAAAGTTTTTTCTGCAAAGTTAAAACGTCGTCGCCACGAGAATTACGCGAGAGCGTAGGCGAGGCAAAAACCGTATTGCTCAACAAAGTTACGATTGCGGCGGCGGTTACTGCAACTTTAAACTTCATCGCATCAACCTCCTGTTTAGCTATTAGCTTCTAGCTGTTAGCTAAATAAACTTAAATGAAAACTTTCGATTCGGTTTGAGGTAGCCCATTAAAAAAATTTCCTCGTTCAAAATGTGCGCCGCGATATTAACACGCCCGTCGGCAGGCAACACATCTTGAATTATTTGCACTTCGCCCGCATACCGACCGAAGTTTTCATTGTCAATCGTCACGTCGCCAAAACCGCGCTCAATGGCAGGTTCTTCCGCAGGAATTGTGCCGCCAACTTCTTTAAGATATTGCCGCCCCTCAATCGCCCGAATCACGTACTTTGCAACATCTGCGCGACGCGTGAATTTTCTACTTAAAATTTCTGCCGTGTTTAAATCGTTGCTTAGAAGTTGAGCGCGGAAAATAACTTCATCATCGACAATCGCCGCAACTGATTGGAGTTCCTCTTGAGTTGGTGCGCCGTCGCCGATTATAATAAAGTCCACGCCTAAAGTTGCCAAAAATCTCGCGGATAAGTCAGTCGTGAAATTTCTGCAATCTTCAAGCGTGGGAAGTCCCTCGCGCAAGGGGAGCCGTCTTTTGCCGTCCTTACTCGGAACGAACGCGCCGACTTCAATTCCTAAATCATGGAGTATTTGATTTTGATTGTCGAAAAAATAAGTGTCGAGTCCCGTCCACGGGTGCGGATAAAAATTGTGGAGCGCGGCGATATTATCAAAATTCGCTTTGTGTTCGAGCAAGTCATCTAAAAATTTTTCAGTGACTGCGGAGGCGTTAATTTGAATTTTTCGCCCGTGACTAATCTGAGCAACTTGTTCCGCCGTAAAGCCGTCGTCGAGCCTTAAAGTTATCCCTTCAATGTCGTATTGCGAAAAATTTTCTGCGTTAACGTCGAGGATAATTTCAAAGCCGTAAGTTACAGCGGTCGTCATAATGTCCGTTAACTCGTCGAAAAAATTTTCGGCATTTGAGGCTTCTGGAACTTGCGCGGAAGTGAACAGACGTTTAAAGCCCAAATCCGCCGCCGACTTGATAAGCGCAAGATTTTCCGCGTTATCGTAGTCTAGCCCCGCATAAATCGATATTCCGTTTTGCATAACAAAAACCTCCGGTTTTTAGTGGTTAGTGGTTGGTGGTTGGTGATTAGGAAAAAAATCTAATCACTAATCACCAGCCACTAACCGCTTAATTCGTTTGATTCTGTCGCGAAGTTTATCATTGGTCGCTTGAACGCAAACCATTAAATTGCCGCGCACTTTACCGATTTTAATCATTGCGGCAGTCGTCAACATGTTCAGTACCATTTTAGTAGCAGTGCCGGCTTTCATGCGCGTTGAGCCGGTTAAAGCCTCTGCGCCGGTCACAGGAGTTATTGCAATGTCTACCACTTTAGCAAGCGCGGAATTTTCAACGCACGAAACGCCAACGGTTATCGCGCCGATTTTTTTTGCAAAGTCAACGCCGCCCAAAACGTAAGGTGTACGCCCCGACGCCGTGATACCAACTAAAATATCCGCCGCGCAGAAATTTTTATCAGTCAAGTCTTCGGCGGCTAAGCTTAAATTATCTTCCGCGCCTTCGACAGCTTTAATCAACGCGCCCGCGCCGCCCGCAATTAATCCTTGAACCATATCCGGATTAACGCCAAAAGTTGGCGGACATTCCGAAGCGTCCAAAATTCCGAGCCGCCCCGACGTTCCCGCGCCGATATAAAACAATCTTCCGCCGCGTGAAAAACTTTCGGCAATGGCGTCGACGGCTTTAGCAATTTCAGGTAAAACTTTCTCAACAGCCTCCGCAACTTTTTTGTCCTCGTCGTTTATGAGCTTAACCATTTCAAGCGTTGTGCACTCGTCAATATGCGCCGTCGCGGGATTTATTTTCTCTGTTGTCAGTTCAGAAAAATTTTCCATAACGTCTACCTCACGGAATAAAAATTAAGTCGGCAACTTCGGGGTTACCTTCGGCAATGTCCATTTTAAATCTATGGAGCGGCGCGAAAATCGGCGAACCCTTCAACCTAAGCTGAAATCTTAACAACGTGTGCGAATTACTTCCAAGTATGGGAATTCTAGTTAAAATGTAATTATCGGAATCGTTGACAGCAAGCCCATAATCCTCGATGAAACCTGCGCGGAAACCGCATTCCTTAGAAGTTTCTTCTGCGGCGACTGTATACTTTCCGTCGGGATAAGCGATAAATTTCGCGGGCTTTTGCAGAGACCACTCAATCGCCTGTTTGGAGCCGTAAATTTCATTCCAAAGTTTGTCGCCCTTTAGCGTCGTCAAATCCTTATAACTCATGGTGTGGCTTTCAAAGTCCATAAAGCCGCCCGCTTGCAACGCACGCACTAAATCCCACGTCAAGTAATCTTTCATGCCGATATGGTCAGTCACGATAAAAACCGTCGCACGCATGTTGTACTTTTGCAGAATCATCTGAAAAACATTTCTATGAAAAAGAGTCTAT
>CAMJKR010000089.1 GCA_946406415.1 uncultured Selenomonadales bacterium
GGCTCCGCAATTTCAAACGACATGTCGCCCTTTTTAAGTTCACCGCGAAAATCTTCCGTCAAGCATTCCAAATCTAGCGGCTTAGTTTGCGCCTCCAACACGTGATAACTTTCGTCCGCGTCCTCAAAATACAGCGCGTAGGAGCATTGATAATTTTTTTCGTCGACGGCAGAAATTTTGAACTCGCCGCTTATATAGCGACAATTTTTTTCCCGTTCCTCGTCAAGAATAATTTTTTGGAGTGCGTCATCGTATCTGCCCTGCAACTCTTCCAAGTTGACATAAAAACCGACGCGATTTAAATGCTTGCTTACCTCCTGAAAAATATCTTGCACAGCCTCAAAAGTTTTTTCGTTAAACAAAGCTTATCCCTCCGTTAAATACTCATGCCGAGTTCCATTTCCATTTCGTCGGTAATATCGGCGTCTTGACGATTACGGCGAATTTTGTTGCGAATGGCAGGTGGCAATTCACTTTCGGGCAACGTGCGCCGCGTCGTTTCCTCAAGCCATTTGCCATGTCCGACTTTGTGATAAAGTTTATGCTCAATTTTGGCGTGAACGCTGTCGAGAAGTCCACCAACTATCATTGCCGCCGCTTTGAACTCTGGACCAAATTCCACTGACGCCGCACGGAGCATTTGCGAAACTCTGGGAATAAAATCGTGGAGCCATTCCATTATTCCGTCCCAATTATAAACGATTGCCGCGACACCCAACATTCCGACAAGCCCCGCGCCGATTAGCCATGCTGCTGGTACCATTTTAATTTCCCCTTTCAAAAATTCGGGAGCGAGGAAAATTTCCCCCGCCCCCATTTAAAACGTCCGCGCAGATTTACTGCACGCGGTTAAGATTTTCGCGATTATATTTATCCCGTGCACTTTGGCTCGGTTCGGGAATTTCAAACTTAATATTTTTCTCCGCCGCAAGCTGTTCACGAACTTTAACGGACAACTTTGTAATGCTCAATTCGCGACTTTTTGCCTCAAGCTCAAAAATTTTCTTCTGCTCGTTTTGGAAGAAAAGCTTGTAGCCGACCGTGTAGCCTTTTTCGCTGACGTAATCGAGATTGAACTCGCCGCCAACGTAACGGCTATTGCTTTTGTCCTCTTCCTTGAAAATGACCTCGTCAACCGTTTTGGTGTAAACGCGCTGCAGGTCTTCAAGCGTCATTGTCGGGCGAAATTCCTCAATCAGCTCGTTAATCATGTTCATCAAAACTTCTTTGCCGGCAATAATTGCCTCGCCGACCGTGACTCCATCTTTTCCCACGATTTATCATCTCCTAAATTTAAATCGATATGCCAAGTTCCATTTCCATTTCTTGCGTAATTTCTACTTCATGTTCGGTGATTTTGGCGCGGATATACGGCGGAACTTCGTCTTCAATTATTTCGCGTTTGGTTGTTTCTTCCATCCATTTGCCGTCTTCTTTGTAGAAAAGTTTATGGCTGATTGCCACGATACCGGCTCTGACTTTTTCGCCGACGATGACCGCCGCATGTGCGATACCGCTCATTTCTTCCGCAATAGATTTCTTGAGATTCGTCAAGAAGTTGGCAAGAAATTCTTTAAATTCTTCCCAGTGGTAGACGCGCGGAATTAAACCCACAGCCGCGAGTATATCAGCTATTATCGCCTTGACGGTCTCAATCAATCCGTCCTTGCCCACGATTTATCACCTGCCAAATTAAATCGACATGCCAAGCTCCAATTCCATTTCTTGCGTAATGTCTGCTTCTTGTTTGGCGATTTTGGCGCGGATATACGGCGGAACTTCGTCTTCGGTGACTTCGCGTTTAGTCGTTTCCTCCATCCATTTGCCTTCCTCTTTATAGAAGAGCTTGTGCTTGAGTTGCGCAATACCGTCCTTGATTTTCTCGCCGACGATAACCGCCGCATGTGCGATACCGCGCATAGCTTTTTGAATAGAGGCTTTCAAGTTAGTAAGGAAATCGGAGAAGAACGCTTTGACTTCGTCCCAATGTTTGTAGACGTAATAAGCCGCACCGCCCGCCGCCGCGACTGCAGCAGCTACTAAAACAGGTATCATAAATTAATCACTCCTAAAAATTTTTATCAATCAGCGACGTTTGCTTGCGCCGCCAATTTGTCACGAATATATTGCGGGAGTTCGTCGTCTGTGACTTCCCGCGCAGGGATTTGTTCCAAGCGAATTGACTTTTTCGCCTGTGAGAGAACTTCTTTAACGTGTTCTTCGGAGACTTCGCGCATTTCGACAGGTTCAAAGACCGGCTGTTCTGCCGCGCCGTCGATAATTTTTTGCGCCGCCATGCCGCTCAACACGCCTGCAACAAACGGAATCATTCAATCACCACCTAAAAATTTATTCTAGGAGTCGTACTCTAAAGCTTTTTGATAACACCATTCGGCTGTTTTATGCTCACCAATTTTCTTGTAACAAGCCGCGATGCGCCGCATAGCCGTAGCGTTACGCTGTTGCTTAAACCAATTTTCAATAGCGAACAAATTTTTTTTATAGCTTTATTATTTCTATTCGGTTGAGCTATTTTTTTCTCAATATTTGAAAAAGCTTTTTCAAGCTCATCATCGTTATGTTTTTTATCGTGTTGTTCTTTAAAATGTTGAATAGTATTCTCGTCCGCTTGTTGAACAGCAGAAAAATTTGTTTGCTGAATGTCGGAAAAATTTTTTCCCGCACGATTAAGTTGTTGCATGATGTAATCTTCCGAGACTTGCCGCTTTTCAGTTTCGGGTTGCTTTTTATCGTCGCCACTAAGAAGTGCCGCGCCCGCTAAACCGACTGCCGCCCCGATAATCACTGGAATCATTTTATCATCCTCTTAAAATATAATTCACAACGTCGCCAACGGTTTTCATTTTCTCCGCCTGTTCGTCGGGAATTTCAATATTGTATTCTTCCTCAACTGCCATAATAAGTTCGACAATGTCCAAAGAATCCGCGCCGAGGTCATCAACAATATTTGAATTCATTTGAATTTCGTCTGCGCTAATGTCGAGTTGCGTCATGACAATTTTCCTAACACGTTCAAATGTTGCTATTTGCGTAGGCGACACTGCCGACGACGTAATCGTTGTAGAAACTTTCGACGAGCTTGTTGCGCGGCTACTTTTATTTTGTCCGTAATTTTTCCAAGCATCTGCTTTAGATTTCATATACTTACCTCCTACAAAATTTTACTCTGTAGATTTTCGCGCCGCAATTTCGCGTTCAACATCAGCGGTAATATCAACTTCACCGAACGCCGCCGCAAGTTTCTCGCGCAAATAATTTGGCAACTCGTCTTTCGGCAAATCAAGCTTAGCATTTTCCTTGAGCCACTCGCCGTTTTCTTGATAAAAGTGACTGTGATTAACGGTAGCCACGCCGCCGCCTCTATTTTCCAACGTCACTATAGAAAAATACAAAATGCCCGCTTCAGAATATTTTTCGCGCAAAGCCGTATCAAGCCGCTCAATAAAATACAAAACTTTATCCCAGCTGTCGCCGAAAAGCGCGTTGCAAATTCGGTTCAGGATAGAATTAAAAGTTGACTTCACTCCCTAATCACGCCTTTACCTTTGGCAACTTGCTCCTTAACATATTCTTCGCTGACTACGCGCTTTTCAACGGTGACGCCTTTGTTAGCGTTCTTGCTTGCTAAAGTTTCTTCAACCGCCTCGAAAACCAAACTTTTATCGACGATTTCAGCATTTTGACGCGCCGCCTTAAACGCCGCCATTAACACAGCGTTAGAAATGTCGGAGCCGGAAAGTCCTTCGTATTTTTCGGCAAGTTCGTCAATGTCAATGTTATTGGGCATGGTCGGCAGAATGTAATGTTGCCAAAGTTTTTTGCGGCATTCGAGGTCGGGCAGTTTAAATTCAATGTGCGTGGAAATTCTGCGCATAAACGCCGGATCGAAGTTGGAAATAAAATTCGTCGCGAAAATTACAAAATCTTGATAATCGTTCATAACCATGAGCATAACCGAGCGCGTTTGATTGACGCTAACGTCCGTCGCGCTGGACATGTTGGTTACGCGCTTGCTAAGGATTGCGTCGGCTTCGTCGAAAAATAAAATGCTGTTAGTCGCCGCCGCCGCCTCGAACGCCTTACGAATATTTTTGGGCGTCTCACCGACATATTTAGATTCAATATCGGCGTAGTTAACGGCAAGAATTTTTCTGCCGAGATGTTTAGCGATTGCGTGCGCCGCCATAGTTTTGCCGGTGCCGGGTTCGCCGTAAAGATTGATTCCGATTCGGCGCGATTGTTTATAAACCGCCTGCAAGCCCCAGTCCTCGAAAACTTTCTTGCTGTTCTCCGCGTAGTTGGCAACGTCCAAGATTTTGTCCTTAACCGCCTGCGGCAAAATTATTTCGTCAAACGAGTATTTCGGCTCTTCGGGATAAAACTCAATCGCCGGCTCCTTGCTTTTCTTAGTCGCTTGAACTTCGGCTTCCGCCTTTTTCTCGTCGTCAGGCGTGATTCTTTTCCATAAACTCATCTGAAAAACTCCTCCTTAAATAAAATTTATTATACCAAGTTGAAATTGCCTATTGGTGTCCTGCTAGAACACTTACAGAATTTATAACATATGTAGTATAACCCCCCCCCCCAATTTTTGTCAAGAGTAATTATAATCGCGCAAAAAAAAACGACTGCCTTTTTTTGACAGCCAATTTTTTTTATCTGTCGACGCGTTTAATGTCTGCGCCGAGACTTACAAGTTTTTGAACTAAGTTATCGTAGCCGCGATCTATGTGGTGAATGTAGCCAACTTGCGTTTCACCCTCTGCAACGAGAGCCGCCAGCACAATCGCGGCACCTGCGCGGAGGTCGGTCGCTTTAACTTGACAGCCCGTCAATTTTTCCTGCCCTTCGACAACGGAAGTGCGCCCGTCAATTTTAATCCTCGCGCCCATGCGTCGCAGTTCGTCGACGTGCATAAATCGATTTTCAAAAACCGTTTCAGTCACCATACTCGTACCCTGCGAAATCGTCAGCATTGCCATAAATTGCGCTTGCATATCAGTCGGGAAGCCAGGATACGGCAAAGTTTTTATGTCGACTGCACGCGGACGCCGGTCGCAGATAACGCGAATTCCGTCAACGTCCTCGATAACTTTAACGCCCGCCTCCTTTAATTTGGCGATAACGGGCTTTAAATGTTCGCTTATGGCGTTGGCAATGTAAACGTCGCCACGTGTCATAGCGGCGGCAATCATGTAAGTACCTGCCTCAATTCGGTCGGGAATTATCGTGTAGTCGCGGGCGATTAACTTAGGTGCACCCTCAACTTTGATAACGTTAGTTCCTGCGCCGCGAATTTTTGCGCCCATGATATTAAGATAATTTGCTAAGTCGACAATTTCCGGCTCTTGCGCGGGGTTTTCGATAACCGTTTGACCTTGCGCCATTGACGCCGCCATTAAAATATTTTCCGTCGCACCGACTGAGGGGAAGTCCAGATAAATCTGTGCGCCCTTCAAACCTTCGGGGGCAACCGCCTCAATGTAGCCGTGCCCGATAGAAATTTTCGCGCCGAGAGCCTCGAAGCCTTTAAGGTGCAAGTCAATCGGACGGGTTCCAATCGCGCAACCGCCCGGCAATGAAATTTTCGCCCTGCCTAAACGAGCTAGAAGCGGACCCATTATCAGAAACGATGCCCGCATTCTTCTAACTAAATCATACGGCGCAGTTATATTTTTAATCGACGTGGCGTCGACGAATAATTTATTATTTTCCGGTTCGTGGCGAACTTTAACACCCAGTGTACGCAAAACCTCGCTGATTGTGCGCACGTCGTCTAAGTTCGGCACTTCGTCCAAACAAGTTTCTCTATCTTGACCTAAGAGCGTCGCCGCAATGACAGGGAGCACAGCATTTTTCGCGCCGCTGATTTTTACGGTTCCGCTCAATCGATTTCCGCCTTTTATTACCAGTCTTTCCAAAATCTCAATCCTCCTTGTTTAGTGGTTAGTGGTTGGTGGTTAGTGTTTAGAAATTTTTTCCTAATCACTAGCCACTAATCACCAATCACTAAACCTTCTCGACACTTAAGGTAGTGCGCATGACGTTATCAATTATATAGTTCGTGTCAACTTTGCTGTCGACTTTCTTAGAGGTTATGCCTTTCTTTTTAAGTATAGCTTGCGCTCGTTTAGCTTGAGCGATTTCCTTGCGAATTTGTTTATCGGTTTTGGGTTCGTTAGAGCCGCCGATTTCGACGACTAATTGATTATTCTTGCCGGTCTTGAGGAAGTCTTTAATTTTTTCCTCGTAACTTTTATTTGAATCCGCCGTAACAAGTCCCGTGCTAGCCATTGCCTGATTGACGGGAACGAGTGCGCCGCCGTGAATTTCCAAAGCTAAACTTCCTTGATGAGCCGTCAAAGGCACGGTGTAAGGCAGAATAACTTTTTCCGTCGGCTTGCGATAAGGTTGCAACTCAACCATTAAATTAATCGTCTCGCCTGGTTTAACAGATTTTTTTTCGGGTGTGATAGAAACGATTGACGCCGTGCGCCGCTCCGTTTCAAAAGAAATATTCACGTCGACGCCAAAAATATTTGATTCCTCTTTTGTGTTGGAGCAGACGAGATTAAGAGCTTGCATGAGTTCAAGGACAGCAACTTGCCCGACGTCCGAAGCGTTATAGAACATATTTTTCCGCGTCAATTCGCCGCCTTCAATCGCATTGGTTTTAACGTTAAAATCAATTTCAACGGTACTTTCAGCGAGCGAATCAGCCATTTTGCTCAACGCGGTATAAGCAATCGACGCGCCTAGCTTAGGAACGAGATTTTCATTGTAAGCAATCGTCGCGTTATAAGTTTCCTGTTTATCAAGGGCGTTATCTTTAACAGTAACACTTATCGGCACGACGGCAGGGAACGTTCCCAAAATGCCGGCAACGCCCGAATCGCGGTCTTGATTAACGCGCCCGATAATATTGCCAATGCCCGCAATCTTAATGCCATTGGCTGTGGCACCGCTAACAGAGCCAATAACAGAAGCGTCCGTCATGAAATAATTAACGTTGCCCGAATGTGTAAACGGGTGTCCGAACGCCAAAATTCTCTTGCCGTCGACAGCAGTAACCGTCCCCGTTGCGCCCAATGAAAAATCACCGTAAATAATTGCTACGCCCAATGCCGAGCCAGGCTCTAAAGTTGCGTCAAGCTGAATGCCGCGTTCAAGCGTAACGGGAGGCGACTGTAAATTTTTCAAGCCCAATTCCCGCAGTAAAAATTTTGCGCCGTTCGCGTCGAAGCCGCTCAAATAAAATGCGTCGACTTCTTCAACTTCCGGCGTATCCTCGACAGGTTCAATCGCCGGTTCGTTTTTATCTGCGACTTCAACTTTTTTAGTCTCGTCGGATTCGGCAGTTGATTCGTCTTTAGTTTCAGGTTCGTCCGATTTAGTTTCTTCCTCAAGCTTAATAGTTTTAACGTAATTAACTTGCGCCTTAGGGTCGGGTAAATTCCAAAGCTCAATCATACTTTCAATCGGCGTAATAAAAACGGCGTAAGGATCCATTTCCTTAAGAACGGCGGCGAGTGCCCCAATAAGTTTGCCGTTAACATAAACGGGACTGCCGCTCATGCCCTGCAAAATGCCGCCCGTGCGTTTGATGACTTCGCCCGAAGCTTTCGCGATAATCATGCGCTTAGAGCCTTTGCCCTCGTCCGTCAAGCCGATAATTTTTACGTCGAAGTTTTCTATTTTGCCGGAGCCGTCCACGACTGTATAAGCCTTGCCTGTCATGCCGCTCCTTAATTGGTCAAACGTTAAAATTTCAGGCATTGCCCAAGTCGTGCGCGGTGCGACCAATAACATCAGCGCGACGATTAAAAATAATTTCACAAACAACCTTTGCAAGTCTTTCAACTCCATTCCGGAACGTAAAAGCTTTTAATCAATAATTAATCTGAAACATAATAAATCATTTTGGCAGAATCGTCAACGCGATTAGTTACGGCAAGCAATATTTACCAATGATATGGCTCGTGACGATTGATTTTGAAGGCGCGATAAATTTGCTCAACCAGTATCAGCCGCGCCATTTGATGAGTAAAAGTCATTTCGGATAAACTTAATCGGAAGGACGCCGCCCGCCTAAGTTCCTCGCTCAAGCCGAACGCCCCTCCGA
>CAMJKR010000090.1 GCA_946406415.1 uncultured Selenomonadales bacterium
TTTCTATGGAATCCATATTCGGAAAAGATTCAACTGTATTCTCTGCCAAAAAAGAGGCTATGAGATCGCCGAGTGTTGATTTGCCGCCGTGCGAGACGCCTTTGAACACAAACAATGATTTTAACCTTGTTACATCAGAGAGTATCGCACCAATAATTTGATAACTTAGTTCTATTTTTTTCTTGTCACCGTCGAACATATTGGCAAGCATAGCATCAAAAATCGCTGGCTCACCAGCATTATCATCGTAATCGTAAGGTAAACAAAAAAGGTGAAAATAACCGGTTGTGTCGGTTCGGTAAAATTGTCCTTCTCTCAGGTCGTAATAACCGTTCCAAAAAAACACTTGTTCTTCTCTTGGTTGCTTAATCCCCTTTTCTTCGATAGCAAGTTCAGGCGAATATATCAGACTATCTACAATCTCCTTAGTTCTTTGCTCCGTCAGTAATGTCGGTCTATCGTATCCCATTTCTGATGAAATGCTACGCGATAACTTCTTAAGACGACTATACAACTCTGTAAGATTTTCTACTCGACGATAACAACATAACTTTTCCTCCCAAATATAAACAGGGTATTTCCCGTCGTCGCCAGGCGTTTCGCCACAGAGCAAATGATATTCTTCAACGAACCTTTTCTCACACTCTTCATAGAATAACTTGGCTAATTTCTCATTTGAAGTACTTTCCACATCTTGAGAGGAAGTTTGAGAGGGGGGATTAGTCGAATTTAAGCCGTGTAGCGTATTCGCTTTAAGAACATCAATCTGCGCTGAATTCAGCTTTTTTGCCTTGCTTTCTAAAATATTAACGATCTCATTATAGAGCTTATTAGCTTCATCCATCTGGTTATTTTTTCTTAAGGTCAGATAGTGTTGATACATATCTTTTAATTCGCCTGTGAGCATTGACTCATTAAACAGATTCCGAGATTCTGGTGGGGTTGTCATTTCAGCCAATCTTGCAGTAACTTCGTTCCATATACCTTGTTGTGCAAAACCACAAACTATCTGAATATCTGCCCATCTATCTTGTTTCCATAATTTTGCAAGCTTAGAAAGATCATCAAAACGGTTGAATGCTACTAATTGTTTAGCCACCCATAATTCTTGTTGTCTGCTTTCTTTGAAGAAAATTAAAAGTAGTTGAATACCATCCCATCTATTATTCTTTCCCAAGATAATAAAGAGCTCATCCAAGTGTTCTAAAAAGTGCAAGTAATTTAGCTTATTGTTGTATTCCGCTTGCTGTTGTTGAATCCTCATGGTCTCTTGTTCTTGACGCCTTATCTCTTGATCCAAGTAGAAAACAGTAGGCATGGGTTGCTTTTTATAACCAAACACATCATCTTCACCATCTGCGATAGAATTTGCAATAGCTATAATGTAATCTTCTCGTGAAAGTTGACGTGGTGCTAAAGAGCGACGAATATCTTCTACATGGTCTCGGAAACGTTGCACTTCACAATATATAGCTTTTTTTTCATCTTCCGTCAAAACTATCCACTCCCAACGTGTTTATAACAAAACGAAAAAAACATATCATATGTAATAGTTTATCATTTAATGAAAAACTCCGCAAGGATTTCGCTGTAAACTCCTACAGGTCAAACTCACTCTCAAGATAACGAGCCGACCAAACTATTGTCACGGTCAAATGCTATTCTCGGCATCAACTGCACGACGCCAATAAACTCAACACTAACACTTTTAAGGGCATCTCTTTCGACAATTTGAATCGTCAAGTTTATTCTTGAAGACGATTTAAGAATAGAGAATACATTCTCAAATTTTTTGCTCAAATTTTTTGCTCATATTCTTTGACAAGGCGATAGAAAACGTTCTTAGAAATTTTTAACAGATACCAAGCTTCTTTTGACTTTAGCTTCTTCTTTTTTCAAAGCACATAAATTCTCTTCCAGTTCGAGGGGAATTGGATTTTGGGACGACCACAAGGTCGTCTCGTTTTCGTTTTGCCTGTCTTACGCCAGACCGCAATTCCCTTTGCTTGCCGCCGTCTAATATTTTCCCGTTCTTCTTGCGCCATGAAACTGAAGATTTCGTCGTAATTCTCAAATTATGTATTAATTGGACGGTCGTTTAATCGATACACTGCCATTGCTTTTTTTGCTCATCATAAAATTCTTGCCGGAGAGTGTTTGTTATTGACAGTTGCAAATCATTTTTTGTATTATCAATCAAGGATAGATTAGATGATACGAAAAAGGAGAAAGTGATTATGATTCGGTATTATGTCCGTGTATCGACCATGGAACAGAAAATCGACAGGCAGTTGTTGGCGTACTCAAAGGCAAATTTTCAGTACATCGACAAAATGAGCGGCAGAAGTAAGGAAAGACCGGAATTGCAACGACTGTTGGACGACTTGCAATCAGGAGATGTGGTAGTAGTAAAATCGCTCGACAGATTATCGCGCAGTACAAAGGACATGCTAGATCTTGTAGACGCTATCAAAGACAAAAAAGCGTCTCTGCAAATTTTGGACATGAAATTGGACACGTCAACACCGCAAGGCGAATTCTTTCTAACTATACTCGCGGCGATAGCGCAACTGGAACGGCAGACAATACGCGAGAGGACTCTTGAGGGAGTAGCTATCGCAAAGGCGGCGGGGAAGTATAAAGGGCGTAAAAAAGGGTCAATCGAATTGCGCGGGAAACCGCTGGAGGAGTTTGTTTACCTGTACAATCTGGGAATGAATAAGAGCCGCTTGGCGGAAAAGTACGGTGTGCCGCGTTCAACTATATATCGCTGGATTGATACTCTTGTTTCCAGAAAGAAAATAAAGAAGAAAGAAAGCACAAGAAAAAAATCGACTTAATCAAATTATGTTTTTTTCTTGTACTTCATAGTTTTTACTCTCTCTTTGTGTTACAATTTTTTCGAGGTGAGCTTATGAATAACGAGCAAATTGCTAAGCAATGGCTTGACGCTACCATTCAAAATAACTTTATCTTTGGCAAAACTTTAGAAACAAATCCTGAGCTATGTCGTCGTTTACTCGAACTCATTCTCAATGTCAAGATTAAAGAAATCAGCTATCCTGAGCGCGAAAAGACTATCAATCTGCGCTCCGACAGCAAAGGCATTCGCCTCGACGTTTATGTTGAGGAAAAAGGTACCAATCGCTCCTTCGACATCGAAATGCAAGTCTCCAATTCCGACAACCTCGCTAAACGCACTCGATACTATCAAGAACTTATTGACGGCGATAAACTTAAACCAGGACAACACTACAGCGCACTTGGAGAATCTATAATCATCTTTATCTGTCCCTTTCGTTTCAAATACAATCGCCATTTTTATTCCTTCCGCGAACGTTGTGATCAAGAACTTGATTTTATTCTTGAAAGTGGCGTAACTAAAATTTTCCTCAGCACCAAAGGAATAATGGACGATGTTTCTCCCGACATCTTAGCTTTTCTCGATTACGTTGACAAAGGCATTGTTTCGGGTGATTTCGTTAAAGAGTTGGATCAAGCTGTTCAACTCGTCAAATCTAACAGAAAGGCGATGAAAGAATTCATGACTTACCAAATGGCTTTACTCGAAAGCGAAATGACTGGCGAACAACGCGGTTTAGCTCAAGGTATCGAATTAGGACGTACTGAAGGTACTGAATCTGTTGCCATTAAGCTTATTCGCAGAGGCAGACCAATTCAAGAAATTCACGAAGATACCGGTTTATCTATTCAACGCATTCATGAGCTTGCAAAAATTAGCTTTAACTCTTAAACAGGATTATTTTCTTGCACGGCGAATTGTCTTTTAGAATCAAAATTTTTGGAGGAAAAATTATAGGCAAGCGACTTTCATAAATGCGGAAAGACCTGCAGTGCTATCAACACCACAGGTCTTCGTCCGGTGAATGCTTCGACTCATTTACCGGAAAGCCCCAATGGGACTCCCGCGCCGTTCTCAATTAAAATTTTTACTATCACTAAAACAACACGTAGATTTTACACTAAGGCGGCGTTTCTTGCAAGTTTTTCAAGGGACTTTTCTCGGTAGATTTTTCAAGGCGGCATTCATCGGAATGTCGTCTTTTGCTTTCCTTCCATACGAGGTGATATTTATGAAGCAAAACCAGAAGCAACTGAAAAAATTTTCTACCGCGACCCTTGAAACCATTAACCGCCTTTCTCCTAACGAACTTGAAACACATGGGATAATTCAAGCCGCACGGGTTTCGGGCTACGTTTGCCCGCTTTGCTCTTCAGGTGATGGTTCTCACGGTACCGGTATGACTCAAAATCCCAAAATCGAAAACCATACTTCATTGCATTGTTTCGGTTGCGGAAAGTCTTTTAACACTTTGCAGTTATGCGCTCTTCATTACGGCTTGGAAATCCGCCGCGACTTTCCTTCTCTCGTTGAAAAAATCTGCGCGGACTTTAACATTCCCATTGAGTATGAGGAGTTCTCTTTTCATTCCTCTTTTCGCACTTCGTCACGAAAGCCGCGTAAGCTCCCGCCTCTCGACCCTAAAGAATTAAAGAATATTCAAGCCGACTTAAATGCTTCCGTCGACCCTCTTAAAACTTTCATGAAGTATCAACCCGAACAAAAATGGCGTGGCTTTGACCTTGAATTTCTGCTTGCGCATGGTTGCCGACTTATCAATGATTGGTTTGCTCCCTCTCTTAGAGACACTAACCAGCAACCGTCAACTCCTACTTCACGCATGATTATTCCCTCAGGCGAAGCATCATATTTGGCGCGATTGACTGACCAAGTTAAAAACTACGACATCAAAGCTCGTCCCTTCATTAAGGAAAAGGTTCATGCCGGGCATAAAAAGCTTTTCAATTCCGACGCGCTCCAAAACGAGATTATTTTCGTCGTCGAAGGTTATATCGACGCTATGAGCATTGAACTTGCCAGATTTCCTGCGGTTGCTCTCGGCGGCTGTGCTGAAGGTTATTTACTGCTCGACGCTTTAAACAAAATGGACAAGTATCCTCAAATAATCATTTTGTTCGACCCAGATGACGCTGGAACTAAAGCGGCAAAATCACTCCACGAAGAACTACTGCAAATCAAATGTCCCTGTGTCGTTCGTTTTCTTTCCAAACCGACAAGCTACATTGCCAATCATGATTTAGCTTGCGCCTCTGGCTCTGCTGTCATGGTAAACAATAACAAGATTGACGCTAACGAAATTCTTCAAAAGTTCGGTGTCGAAGTCCTGCGCGGTATTCTTCAAGACATTCTGGACAATTCGTTCTCAGAACTTAACGCCGTTGAAATTGAACTTGGCAAGAAAGACACCGCAGGGCTTACCGACGAAGACTGGGAATTTATCTTCTCCGGCGATTCTTCTGACCTTGATTTTGCTCGGCGACTTGAAAGATTTTGCGGGAAAAACGCGCGCTGGATTAAAGACAAGGAGCACTGGTTGATTTACGACTCCGGCATTTGGCTTCCTTCTTCTGAAAGAAACTCAGCTATATCTCCCTTCGCTCGCAAACTTTCCGATGCCATGGTTCAAAACGCTCAAGGCAAAGCCGAACGTGACCTCGCTGATAAATTTAAATCTGCCAAGAAAATCGGCGCGGCTATTACCCTCCTCAAATCTTGCGACTCTATTCTCATCACCGCCAAAGACTTAGATAATCACAATGAACTTTTCTGCGTAAGAAACGGTGTTGTCAATCTTCAAACTGGCGAACTCTTTCCGCTTGATCCCAAATATCTGATAACCCAGCAATCTCCCGCCATTTATCGCCCAGGTTATCGCAATCCCACTGTCGATAATTTCTTGACGAGTATTCTGCCTGATGAGGAAACTCTTGTTGCTCTTATTCGCTTTCTCGGTTACGCTGCTACCGGCGAAGTCTCCGAAGAAAAGGCTTTATTCTTTTACGGCGGCGGCGGTAATGGCAAAGGCACTCTCACCAGAACTCTTATCATTCTTTTCGGCTCCTATGCTACCACGCTCAAAACCAGCGCAGTTTTACTGACTGGCAAAACTCAAGACGCTGGTGCCGCCACTACTGAACTCAATCCGCTCGAAAATATTCGCATTGCTATCGTCGAAGAATTACCTCAAGGCGGCCGACTTGACGTTGCCAAGTTCAAGAACCTTACTGGCTCCGACTTCATTCCTATTCGCAAGCTTCATCAAGAACAGATATACATTGAGCCGCATTTTTCTCCTATTCTTTCGGGCAACTACAGACCAGAACTGAGTGACACTCGTGACCCTGGACTTCTGCGTCGTCTGATGAATATCGACTTCGTTCAATCCTTTATCGGTACTCAGCGCGATCCCTACTTGAAGAAGAAACTTGCTGAGTCTGACGCTCTCAGCGGCTTCCTTTCTCTCATCGTTGACGCCGCTATCCTTTGGTATCGTGAAGGACTTCTCGAATCTTCCGCTATGAAACAAGCCACTCATGCCTTCCTCCACGAGAATGACTTTATCGGCGAGTTCATCGACGAACATTGCGAGCGCGGTTCCAGTCTTTCCATTCCTCGCAAAGCTTTCCTTGAGCGGTTGAAGAAGGAATATCCTGCTGAATGTCTCAGGCAGTTCAGCAATCGTGACCGTGCCTTAGTTGACGCTATTCGTCGCATTGACGGCATCAGCTATGACGGCAAAAGTGGCGTGTACAGAATCAAGGGCATCGGTTGGCGCAACGCTACAGCGTAACGAACTACCAGCACCATTAGCGTTACGGTCACCATACGGCGAAATCGCCTTATAATCTAAGAGAAAGTTGAGGTTGGAGGGAATAAA
The DNA here is from genome assembly GCA_946406415.1 of uncultured Selenomonadales bacterium. Lineage (GTDB taxonomy): Bacteria > Bacillota > Negativicutes > Selenomonadales > Selenomonadaceae > Quinella. The sequence goes on from CAMJKR010000090.1 coordinate 6,762, forward strand.
TCCAGCCGCTTTTTTTTTGCAACTTATATCTCTGAAAAAAAGATGATTTTTGCCCCGAAAGTCTGTGCAAAACAGACTTTTGACGAAAAAAAACAGACTTTCAAAGGCAAAAGTCAGAGGCAAAAATGGCGTTAGAACGCGCAAAACCTAACATCCTACAGACTTTACAGACTTTTGGAAGACTTTGGAGCTCGGAGCATGTGTAGAAAAATGGGATTCCGGAAAATCGATAGGAGCAATAATATTTTCCGAAACTCTGTAAAGTCTGTTTTACCCTTAAAAAAAGGTGATAAAGCTTGATATGACGCCACTTATAAGGTCTGACTTTCAAGCTTAAAAGTCTGTTGAAAGTCTGTTTGAAAGTCAGAAAGTCTGTTGAAAGTCTGTTTGAAACTTAAAGCAAAGACGTATATGAAGTAAATCATCGTTTCGTCAAAACACTCTGATCAAATGAAAAAGAAAGTCTGGCGATATGCAAAGCCAGACTTTACCATGATTTAGAGAGTTCAAGATGGTTGAAAGTTAGAAGACGATTTTAATGGGCAGACAAATATCGAGAGAGCAAGAGTCGTCAGAAGAGTTGACGGGCGGAAGTATAATAGTCACGAAGAAACACCACCTTTCCGATAAAATATTTGGCGAAGAGAAGAAGGAAGGTCGGCTTTCCACTTGAGGCATAACTTTTTCTGTCGAAAAATGCGGAAGAAAGGACAACCGCCTAAGCAAATGGGAAGGACAGGACAGTTTTTACATTCGGGATCATCAATAGGATTGAAGTCAAGCCATTGAGATAAGTTGGATTGAGTAGTAGAATCATGAGCAATGCCGCGCCAAACATCACCGACTGATTGGTTGCAGTCAAAACATTTGCCGATAGAACCGTCAGGACGAATGAGGAAAGAATTGTGCCTGACAGCCGCGCAGAAAGTGTTTTTGGGCGTAGGGAAAAAGGGATAAAGCTTAGGAATGTTAAATCCAAGTTCAGCCATGCAAGCCGAGAATTTAGAGACGCAATCGGAAAAATCTTGAATGGACAAGCAAAGATTAGAATCCCACTTGTCAAGATGAGAAAAAGGCAGAATTAAGGCGAAAGATAAAGTCAGCTTGCTTTTGAGAGAACCGAGAAATTGGCTCAGAGTGGACAGTAAGTTAGGAATGGAATGAAGATTGGAACGGTCGAGATTGATACGACAAGCGATGTTGAAATCTCTTTCGAGTAGAGCTTTGAGATTACGAAGGATAACATTGAAAGAATTACCACCGTTAGGAAGAAAACGGCGCGAGTCGTGAGTAAATTTATTGGATAATAGTCAATAAAGTGGACAAGAAATTAGAGAGAGGAGAAAAATTTAG
>CAMJKR010000091.1 GCA_946406415.1 uncultured Selenomonadales bacterium
CCACAACGCCTTTGCGGCTTACGAGGAATATTAAAATTCATCAAAGAAATTCTGCGGAATAATTGTAAAATTTTCGGGAAGATTATTGCGCTCGGTGTAAACGCCAATTACAGCTTTGTCGACAAAAAAATTTTTCCCGACATTATCAGATAAAATTTTCGCGTTGTCGATTGAATTAAAGTTTTCGTCTATGCCGCACCCCGTAAACTTTACAAAGCTTTCCTTAATCGTCCAAAGGCTCAAAAACTTTTCGGCTCGCGTCCAACCGTCGACGTTGCAAAGTTGCTGATACTCTTGCGGCGTAAAAAAATTTTGGGCAATGGCAAGAGCGTCAGCAAAGTTTTCTTCAACGTCAATTCCGCTTGGAACTTCGCCAACGCTACATGCCGCCCAATTCTCACTGTGCGCCAAACTTATTTTGAACTCGCTGTTAACTACATACGGCTTGCCTAACTCATCTCGTTCGATTAAAACTTCCTCAATCGGGCGGGATATTTTTTTTGCGATAATTGAACGAACCAATAATTCTGTCCAAAGCGTGCGGTTTCTATCTGCCGTGAATTTATATCGCAAAATTTTTTCCCGCCGTTTTTCCGTAAAATATTTTAAAAATTTTTCAACGGGCATTTCAAGTAGGCTCGTCAATTTCAGCAAGTAAATTTCAATCAACTCAAACCTCAATAATTGTATTGTTCATGTTGAGCACTCTAGTATATGTGAAATTTTTTGCAAGCTTGCGAATCATATTTATGCCGCCAAGCAAAAAGGTATCTTCCTCGCCGGCATTGTATTTCGTCGGGTCAAAGGGTATGCCGTCGTCGCGAATTCTCAAAATCCATTGCTCGCCGTCGTGCGAAAGATTTATGTCGATTAATTTTTTCTTAACTTTGCCGCCGTAACCGTAGCGCGAAATATTTATTGAAATTTCTTCCGTCGCAAGCCCCAAAACATATGCTGTGCGTTCGTCGACATTGCGGGCGCGGCAATAGTCAATTATCTTTTCTGACAGTCCAACGGAATTTTCCTCGCCCGCCTCAATCGTTACGTCAAATGAATCGTCGTGTTCGGGCTTTGGAATCATCAGCAATCCTTCTTGCGGAAGTTTGCCGCGTTCTTGTAAAAATTTGCGCGTCCCTTCCACAATAATTATCGTTAACAGCTCGCTAATCGGAACCGCCGCGCATACTCCGTAAATCCCGTAATAATGCATGAGCAAAAACGTTATCGGAATCAACAGCACGAAGAATTCTAAAACCGTGTCGAGCGTCGCCAACATCGTTTCCAATATCGTTTGATAATAATGTTGCAGGAACTCGTTAAAGACGTAAAGCACGAAACTTAAGCTGTAAATCTGCAGACAAACAGCGGCGGTCGGGAGCAATTCCTCATTTTCCAAACCAAACAGCATTGCAATTCGTTCAGGGAAAATTAAGAATACGACAGTTAAAATCGAAATCAAAACGCCGCTAAGCTCCACAACTTTTTTCATGAGCTGACGAATTCCGAAGTAATCTTTTTCGCCGAAGAGGACGCCGCAAATATTCGGGATAACGCTGATAATTCCGCCCGCTAAAAGTTCAGCAATAATCAGCGTATTTGAGCAGACCGCGTAAATTTCCATTGCCTCGACGCCTAAAACTGTCAAAACTGCGGTGTTGAGTACAAAAATTTGCAACGCCTGCATAAGTTCCAACGTTACTCGCGGACTGCCAATCTTGAGCGCGGAGAAAATATCTCTGAACCACGCAATGCCGCCAAAATGGAACTTCAACATTCTGTCTTTGGAACGAGCGTAGAAAATCAACGTGACCAATCCGCAAGCATAACCGATAATCGTTGCGGCGGCGGCTCCTTCCATGCCCATTCCCGCAAATTTTACCAAAACAATATCAAAGACAATGTTGACGATTTCCGCGATTGAAAACATCCACGCGCCTAAATCAGGGTGATTGTCCACGCTTAAAAATTCACACGTCAGAAAAACCAGCGTCATTATCGGCAAGCCCAAAATGTTAATAAACAGATATTCCTCGACTAAATTAACAAGTCGCGGATCGGCGGCTACGAGGTGTGCTAGCGGATCATTTATCCAAAAGGCAGTCAATGCGCCCACGCTTGAAAAAATTATTCCCGCTATGACGCAGGCAGAAAACATGTCGGAGGCGTCTTTAAGTTTGCGTTCGCCTAACCAAATTGCGGCAAGCGTCGCGCCGCCCAGCCCCAAGATTAATCCCGGAATATGCGAAATTTGAATTATCGGACTGGCAAGCGTGACGGCGGATAATGCATCTACGCCGATTAAATTGCCGACAATTACCGCGTCGACGACCGAACCCATATGCATCGCCATTTCCGATAAAAAACTCGGTATCAAGTAGCGATAAAATTTTTTACTTACAAGATAGTCATTACGTTTATATTCCATACTCAAAATCTCGCGTTCCCTTCAAAGAAGCCAAGAGTATCCAAAGCCTCTATGGCATTCCTGATATAATTTTCGTCGGTGATAGACCAGCGGCAATTCAAACGGTAAAGAACTTTAACAGTAAAGCTGTCGTCGTGGTCAATTTCTTCGTACAATTTTTTATCGGATTCATTATAGGCAATAAGACTTGATACGAACAAATTTTTTTCCTCGTCCTGCATGGCAAGCTTTAAGGCGGCGTCGAATTCGTCATCACCGACAATATCAATTTTAATGCCGTATTCGTTCGCCACGTGAATGATATCGCCCATTTGAACGCGGTGGCTGTTGACGGCGTGGAAAACAGTAAAATCGGCGTTGGTGTCGGCAAGCGTAACAATCATGTGCGCAGTCTCGTCAATCGGCGAAAATTCCGTTGGCTCGTCCAAAAGTGACACGGGGCATTTGCCGATAATGGAATAACTTCTAATGTCGCGCATAAAAGCATTATTCGAGAAATTAATTTGGAATTCGCCGTCGGAAATGCGGCTCATAAGGTTGCCCACGCGAATAATTTTTCCGTCGAGTTTGCCTTGCCCGATTGCAGTTAAAACTAATTCTTCCGCTTGGAATTTGGAGTAAACGTATTTATTCGACATGACCTCTTGCCCAATGTAGAAGTCGTTTTCGGTGAATTTTTTATCGGCGGGAAGTTTTTGCCCCACGTCGTCACCGCTAACACTAACCGTAGAAATTTGAATCAGCCGCGTATGTTTTTCGGAGCAAAGTTTTATCAAGTTGCGCACGCCGTCAACATTTATGCGCGTCAAAATATCACTCGCTGCGAAATGTTTAACGCACGCCGCGCAGTTTATCAGCGTTTTGAACGGATAATTAATCAGCGCGTTAACTGCCTCGACGTTTGTAATATCGCCGTCAATAACCGTGACTCGTTCGTTAAAAGCTTTTTCCATTGACGAGTTAAAGTAGTAGATAAACAGCGTCCGCAGACGTTTTTGCGCAGAAGCTTGTTTATTACTGCGGATAAAGCAGAAAATTTTCGCCGAAGTATTTTTCAACAGTTCGTAAAGGACGTGAATACCTAAAAAGCCAGTTGCGCCGGTGAGCAAAACATCGCCTAAGCCCTCGTGATGAATTTCGTCGACATATTCCACGCGATTTCTTGCAAGTGCTCTGTTAATTTGGAAAAGTTCGTTGAGGAATGAGCTACCCTCGACAGGCGCGGAAATTTCCGGCGTCGGAAGTTTTTTCTCAACCCGCGCAGGCGTCGGAGCTTGTTGCTTTAAAATGTAAGCCTCTAACTTTTCAGCCGTCGGATATTTGAAAATGTCAGCGTAGACAATCGGCAAATTTTTCAAGAACGCCGCCATTGCAACCTTAGACGCGGCAAGCGACGTGCCTCCGATTTCAAAGAAATTTTCATCTGCGCCGATATTTTTTCTGCCCAAAGCCTTTGCAAACATTTCGCATAAAGTCTGTTGCAAATCCGTCGCGGCAGATTTTTTGTCGTCGACTTCGACTTGCAAGACAGGTTCGGGCAAAGCTTTCTTGTCGATTTTTTTGTTGGCTGTTAATGGGAAGGCGTCCAGTTGCATTAAAACGCCCGGCACCATATAAGCCGTTAATGACGCCGCCAAATGTTTTTTCAATTCGTCTAGGTCAATTTTCCGTTCAGCGGTGAAATAACCGGCAAGATAATCGCCCGCCTCGTTTTTCTTCATGACAACGATACTAGCCTTAACGCCGTCGAAATTATTCATGACGGTTTCAATTTCGCCGAGTTCGACACGCAAGCCGCGCAGTTTAACTTGATTGTCCGTGCGTCCGTGAAAAGCAATTTCGCCGTTGGGCAGAAGTCTTGCGAGGTCGCCGCTCTTATACGCGGGTTTATCCCACAACTTGATAAAAACTTTTTGGGTTAAGTCGTCGCGATTGATATAGCCGCGCCCAATGCCGTCGCCGATAATCGTCATTTCACCGAGTGCACCGATTGGCAACGGGCGATTTTTATCGTCAGTCATCACGACTTTAACATTGGAATTTGGCAAGCCGATAGTAATATTTTCTGCCGATTCGATAGGTTTCATCGTACAGCTAATTGTCGTTTCCGTCGGTCCGTAGCCGTTCATAATATAAATTTTTGGATTAACGGCACGCAATTTAGTAAACAGCGCGGCGGGGAATGCCTCCGCTCCCAAGTCAACGGATTTTATCTGCTTAACGACAGATTCAAATTCCGGCATGTCAATTAAGTTAGCCAAATAGGACGGCGTGCAAGTCATAATGTCGACGTGATTTTTTTCGCACAATTCTTTAAGCTCAAACGGATTGTGAATTTCGTCTTCGTTCGCCATACAAATTGTTAATCCGTGCGCCAACGGAATAAATTCTTCCATAATCGACACGTCAAAGGTTATAGCCGCTAAAGCCAATGAAACTTTGCCGCGCTCGGTGTAGCCTAAAATTTCATGATTCTTCGGATTGGCGTCAACAAAATTAACTAAGTTGTGATTTGTCAACATAACGCCCTTAGGCTTGCCCGTCGAACCGCTCGTATAAATGCAATAAGCCAGCGCGTCATAGGGAACGTCGACATTTAAATTGTCCGCCGAAATATTTTCCGATTGCGTATCTTCAACTAAGCAGACGAAAATATTTAGCGCGTCGAAAAGTTTTTTGCGCTGTTCGTAAATGTCGCGGGTCGTGACAACGTGGCGAACGTCTGAATCTTCGACAATAAATTTAACGCGGTCGTCGGGATAATCGGGCGTCATAGGTAGGAACGCGCCGCCCGCCTTTAAAATACCTTGACGGGCAATATAAACTTCAAGCCCGCGATTTAACATAACGCCAACGATTTTTTCTACGCCGACGCCGTGACTTTGTAAGACGTGACCAAGCCGATTAGCCGACGCGTTCAGTTCTCGGTAGGTTAAAGATTTTCCGTTAGCAATGGCGGCAATGCGTTCGGGATATTTTTCCGCGCTGTCCTGCAACAACCGATAAGCGGGACGCTCCAAAACTTCCCAGTCAGTGTCGTGAATTGCTTTTAATTTTTCAAGCTCCGCCGCCGAAACTATATCCACATCAGATAAATTTTCCCGCGTCAAAAATTCCCGCGCCACTTGCCCTAAACACTCGACAAAATGTTTAACCGTTGACGGCGTATAAAAATCTGCGTGATATTCCGTGTCAAAGCAAAGTTCGCCGCCCTCAATGAAAACGTCCACGCTGAACAACGATTTTGCTTTATCCAATTCAAGCGGAATTTCTTCGACAAGTTCGCCCGCAATTTCAACGGCGTCCGAATCTTCGCCCTGATAAGCAAACATTACATCGGCGGTAATTCCGTATTCGCGGCTGATTTCGGCAAAGGAATAAATATCATTCGTCATACTCGCGAAAAGTTGCTTGCCAATTTCCTCGACGTATTGGGCAACAGTTTTTTCTCCGACAATCGGGCAACTTACCGGCAAAGTCTTAACCAACATGGCTACACTTTGAGTAAGTCGCGAATCGTTGCGCCCGTTGTAAATCGTCGTAAAAATTGCGTCCTCGCGATATAAAAACTTCGCCAGCGTAAATCCGAATGCCGCGTTGAAAAATGCGTTCAAAGTTACTTTATTTGCCGCGCAGAAATTTTTCACGGCGTCAACGTCGACATTAAGTTTACCGCTCTCAAAAGACGCCGCTGAGCTGTTCGCGTCAAAATCTTTAATAAGTTTACAATCGGCATTACAGCCGCGAAAAACTGAATCGTAATAAGCTTTAGCCTTTGCCAGCGCGTCGCCGTTGCGTGCTCTTAACTCGTCAAGCGCGTGTTCAAAGCCCGTGTAAGTCTCTTTGCCCAAAGTTTCTCCGTCATAGGCGGCGTTAATATCGTCAAGCAAAATGCCAGAAGATTCGCCGTCGCTGATTATGTGATGACAGTCTAAGAACAAATAATTTTCCGTCGGCGTCGCGTAAATTTCCGCACGATACAGCGGCTTATTCAAAAGTTCAAATGGCTTGACTAGCTCCGGCAAATTGTCAACGCGGTGCAAAGTAACTTCCGCCTTTAAATCGTCATGGCGGCGGGCGCAAATATCGCCGTCGTCATTCATTAGCAAAGTTGTTTTCAAGTAGGGGTGCGCGTCGATTGCCGCCTTAATCGCCCGTTGCAACTTCTCAACGTCAACATTTTTTCCGAGCTTATATAAATTTGGCATGTTGTAAATCGTGCTGTTGGCATTGGCGACGCTCTCAACGAAAATTCCGTTCTGCGTTTGCGTCAACGGGTAATCAATTTGCAATTCGTAAGTTTGCTTTTCATCTGCGCCCGACAAAAATTTTTCGAGCTTTTCAACGGTCTCATGCTCTTTAATGTCGCGAGTGCGGATAATTTTTCCAAAAGCACGCGACAACAAAACATTCAAGCGAATTGCGCCAATCGAAGTCAATCCGACGCTGTAAAAGTCAGTATTTATGCCGAAATTTTTATTGCCGATAACTTCTGCAACGCAGTCGAAAATTTTCTGCTGAATTTGATTTTGAGGAGCCGTCATGTCGATTGAGGCGGCAACTTTCTTTTCAGATTTAATATAATCGTCAACGGCGAATTTTTCCAGCGCGTCCGAAGTCAAGAATTTTTCTGCGACTTCTTCACAGGCGCGAGCAAAATTTTTCACAGTATCAGCTTTGTAAACCGTCGGGCGATATTCAAAGCGGAAAATAAACGCGCCGTTCTCCAAGAAAATTTCCAAGCAAAGATTAGACATAGCCGCAGAGGGCATTACCGGCAAAGTTCTTGAAGTCGTTCCGGCAATGTGATAATCGTTAAAATCTTCGCCCTGATAAACGCACATCAATTCGCCCTTGAAGCCGTAAGCCGTAGAAATTTCCGCGAATGAGTAAATATCATGCGCCATACTGTTAACGAGTTGACGACCTAGCGAATCAACATAAGCTTTGACGGAAGAATTTTCTGCAACGTTAGCGAGCAAGGGCAAAGTCTTAACGAACATGCCGACGCTATTTGAAAGCCGCGAGTCGTTGCGTCCGTGATAAATCGTCGTGAACGCCGCATTTGCCCGCCGATTTTGTTTAGCGAGAAAATATCCGAACATTGCCAGGAAAAACGTATTGAGCGTACAAGAATTCGCCGCGCAGAAATTTTTCACAGCGTCGACGTCCAAAGCAGTTTGATAACTTTCAAAGGCAACGACAGAATCTTTTTTGTTGACATTTTCTTTAAAGTCGACGTGCGGCAAAATCTCAACGTCAGCATTTGTAAAAATCGCGTCGAAATAATTTTTGGCGTCGGTGAGTTTATTGGAGGCGCGAGCTTTCATTTCGTCGAGCGCAACTTCAAAGCCCGTGTAAGTTTCCTTATCCAAAATTTTCCCGTCATAGGCGGCGTTGAGGTCGTCGAAGAAAATATCCTCTGATGAGCCGTCGTAAACAATGTGGTGGAAATCGAGGAACAAATAATTTTTATCGGGCGTCGAGAAAATTTCAGCACGATAAAGCGGCTCCTCAGTCAATTTAAATGGGCGGACGAGTTCAGCGGGCAATGTTTGGACAGTTTTAATCGGAACTTCAGCGGGCAAATCATCTTGACGGCGGGCGCGAACTTCGCCTTCTGCGTTGAAAAATAATTTCGTCTTTA
>CAMJKR010000092.1 GCA_946406415.1 uncultured Selenomonadales bacterium
TTTCGTTCTGTTAGCTGCTTTCGCTATTCATTTTTAATTTACCAACAGCCCCTAAATTTGTGGAGCGTCGAGAGTGTAACTGCGCCGACGAAAATCGAAGATTACAAATTGCTGATGAAAAACGAGGACGATCCGTCCATAGATATTTTAAGCCCGTTCATGCGCTACTATATCGGCGTGATAATGAGCGGTGCGGCGGTCATTGCTCCATACGCGGTAAATCTGACGTTGTTGCTGGCAATGATAGACGGTGCAATAAAAGTGGCGTTCGATTTAATATCTGGCGACAAAGTAAAATTTTTCGTGACGATGATATTGAAAGTCGGATTTTTCATTTTCCTGATACACAGTTGGGTAGGAACGAATTCAAGTTATCAGCTAATGCCCGCGTTGAGTTCCGGCTTTGAGACAATGGGCTACACGGCGGGCGGCGCAGAAGAAATGGTCAAGGAGTACGACCGAGCGAATCCCGATTCAAATATCGAGGTGCAATCGAATCAGATAGTGACAAACGCGCTGAATTTCTTCAACATCTTTTGGGAACACGCGCAACAACAAAATTTGCTGACAATATTTATCGGGTTGGTGTGCGTGGTGGCGGCAGTTGTCATTTTGTTCCTGACGGCGTTGGGTAGGGATTCTGTTTATGGTGCGAATCGAATTTTGGACAATGGCGTTGATAACAATACCGCTTTTGCCTTTCGGAGTGATAGGACAGCTAAAATTTTTGTCGGAGAAAGCAATCGGCACTATGTTCAACTTAGCGATAAAAATTTTTGTGGTGGCGTTTATCTCCACGCTTTCGGTAAATATTTTGACGGGCTTAGTGGACAATGCGAGAGAAACGGCGACATCGAGCGACTTTATCGGCAACATCAGCTATTTCTTACAAGTTTTATTGTACGCGCTGATACTTTTCTACATGACAAAGAAAATTCCGGAATTGGTGTCGGGACTATTATCTGGCAATCCGTCATTAAGCGGCGGAAGCATGAAAGAAATGGCGATGAGTGCGGCTCGTGGTGCGGCAAATGCAGTTTCCAAAGGCGGCGGCTTTACCGGAGCAGTCGCTGGAGGCATGAAAGCTTTATCAGAGGCAGCCGGACCGATGGCGCAGTATGGCGGCAAAGGAAATTTCGGTGCAAACGCTTTAAGTTGGGCAAATGCGGCGGGCGGAAAAGCAATGTCAATGATGGGCAAGGCAGTAAATGCCGGAACGAACGCGGCAATGTACCGAAATCCCGTTTATCGAGGCTATCAAGATGCAATTTCGTTGTTGGGGAATAAATCGAACGGATTATTGACTCGCCCAAATGCAAATGGCGGCGGTGTTACTCCAAAAGAAATGTTGCAGAATTTAAGCAGTGCTGAACCAGCGACAACAGCGACGCAAAAAATTTCTGATACCGCGAGTATGGTTAAAAATGTTTCGTCGGCATTGGCAAACGGAATTACAAATACTTTGAGCGGATTGGATAAAAAAATTCAGAAGTAAGGAGGCTGAAGCGATGAAACGTGCCATAGCGGTCGTGGCTTTGATATTAAATTTGCTGGTAGGACACGCTTTAGCGGCTTACGACCCCGAATATGGCGATGAAACTGGAAATTTACCTGCAATGACGGTATTAAATCCGCTGGACGGCTCTTTGATAATAACGTCGGAATTTTCGTTGATAGGACGAGAACATCCGGTGTTTGGAAGCGTGAGACCGCACAAAGGCACTGATTTAGGCGCGGACACGGGCGCGAATATTTATGCGTCGCTGAATGGCACGGTAACTTATTCTGGCTGGGCGGAAGGTTATGGCAACGTCGTCTATATTCTCTCGCGAGTCGGTAGCTACAATGTCGAAACGAGATATGCGCATTGCTCGGCACTTTTGGTCAGCGCAAATACTCAAGTCTCTGCAGGCACGATAATAGCGAAAGTCGGCTCAACGGGTTGGGCTACCGGACCGCATCTGCACTTCGAGATTCGTATAAATGGCGAACCGGTTAATCCCAGACGCTATTTGAAAGGCTTACCGCCGTCGAGTGGCACAGGTTATGGCACTCTACCCGATTCAATCAAGAATATCTTCGACGCGGCGTATGATTTCGGCAAACCACTGCGCGAGGTTATAGAAAAAGTCGGCGAACAATGCCAAGAGGCTCTGAAAAGGCTAATCGGCGTCGGCAAATGGTTGCTGATTGTGCTGATAACGATAGATTTGGCAATCAGCATGAGTTTTTACGTTTTAGATAGCAATAATGAAGAGAATTTTTTCCAAAGGATAGCTTATAAGCTGATGTTTTACGTCGTGTTGATATATTTTCTACTGAATTGGAGTGATGGCGTAGCGAATTTTGCGAAAGAAATGTTCACAGGCTTTGGCGGCATGATGATGGGCGCGAGCGGCGCAGAGGCAATGGAGGCAGTCTCCGACCCAATGGATATTGTTTCAAAGGGTGTGCACATAATCGCGCCGATTTACAACGAGTTATTCAAAATTCATAGCGTCATGGACTTGATGTCGAAAATTGCGCTGTGGTTGCCGTCGTTATTCTTCGCAGTGATACTGACAATATGTTTCTTCGCGATAGCCCTGCAGATGACGCTGGCTTATTTGGAATTTTATATCGCAATGGTATCAAGTTTCACAACATTTTTCCTGTCTGGCTTAAAGCAAACGAGAAAATTCGCGGCGAACGGAATCAACGGAATATTTGCGGTGTCAATTAAGCTGATGTTCTTCTGCATGTTCTCGTTGATGTTGCAGATGATGATGAAAAATATCGTGGTGGAAGATTTTTACACAATCGGCGGGAACGTGACGAAAGTTGAAAGCTCTGCGGGTGCGTCAAGTGGCGCGATAACTTCAATCGACCAACTTATGGCTCATATTCGGGTAGTAGAATCGAGCAACAGATATTATGTCGACAATGGACTCGGATATTTCGGCGCGTACCAGATTGACTACGCAAATTACGACAACTGGACGCATTGGACGGAAGATTTTGTAGCAAACGGAGGAATATTGGAAACGTCGCCGGTTACAGCTGAAGAACCACACGGACCGGCATGGACGCCCAACAATCAAGACAACATTGCCAGATATATTTTGACGGGCTACTACAAAAAGTACGGCTCGTACGAAATGGCGGCGAGATGTTGGAATCAAGGCGAAGGCGGCAGAAATAATTCTGATGCTGACATTTATTGGGCGAAAGTGTCTGGCGTTGACCCTACAACGGGCGGATTTACCGCGCCGCAGGTGACAATCAACATGATTTTGCTATTCAAGATAACGTTCGTGGTGATGATGTTCGTATACATGGGCAGTCGGGTTTCAAAATTGGTGCTCAAGCAATTTGGCAGCAGTGGATTCAGTTTCACGGGAGGTAGCGCATAAATGAGCGTTAAGAAAAAATTTTTGGCAGTGATGAGCGTGTTAAGTGCGGGATTTATCAGCGGATATGGTTTAATCGCTTATGCTCATATAATTCCAGGCGTCGATGAGCCGTTTAATCCTGCCGCTTACTATAGTTTAACGCAAATATCGTGGGCAGACAGTCCATCACCGTATGCGTTGAAAGATTTAGCGAGCAATGGCGGTAGCGTGTTCGATTATACGAGGTACATTAAATCAATCCTTTTTGGTGACAAGTTTGAAAAGATTTCTGAAACCGATGCTAACAAGACAAAGACCGATGAAATAAATTCCACGCCGTTTGCTGAGGAAATATTTGCTGAAACGTCGGCGGCATTGAAAGTTATCGGCATTGGCACGGAAAAAGTTGCTCGAACGGCGACGATAGACGAAACGAATCCTTATTTGCGGCAGGGAAACGACGATCATTAGGATTCTTATGACCAAAACTTCTATTCTCGGCAGGAAAAATACAAGTGGCTTGATAACACGTATAAAAACTTCGCTGACGGCGCAAAAGCTGAAATTATCGAGACGGAAAAGACGATAGAGGCGGCAAAGAAAATTTTTGAGCACACGAACGCGGCTGAAGGGCATTTGCAAATGTATCAAGCGCAAAACGAGTTGAAAACGCTGTTAGCATACGAATTGGCGCGTCAAAATGCTCTTGATGCCAATTTATCGCAACTGCAAGCGGTGAATCAAGCCGCCGAGTATGATTCTAACGTCGAATCTGCTTACATTGATTCAATAACGAAATTTGACGTTATCGACCCGTATGACGGCGTGAATTTTCAACTGCTGAACGAAGAATTTGCTTACGAAAAGCCAAAACCATCGGGAATGCTGGATTTCAGATGAACTAAACAAAAAAGTCCCTGCTTGAAGGAAATCGGGCGGGGATTTTAGTTTTCACGTGCATGTTGCTTTGAACAAACGATTTTATATGATATAATCAGTAAAATTCCTTAAAGGGAGGACTTCATGGGCATTTTCCTTTATCACGGAACGAGCAAAAAATCTGCGAACAATATTAAGAAACATGGGGTAGATTTATCTTACAGCAGGAAGAATTTGGATTTTGGAGCCGGATTTTATCTGACTTCAAACAAAGGGCAAGCAAAAAATTGGGCATACAGGAATGGTCATAACAATGCAGTCGTGATAATCTTTGAAGCGGACTTCGTTGGCTTGAATCAGAAGAAATTTGACGGATTCGACGCCGAATGGGGCAATGCCGTCTACGAAAATCGAGTAAATGAGACAGATATTCTTCAAGATTATGATGTTGTGGTCGGACAAATGGCGGACGGCAGAATGGGCGACTTGGTAGAGGACGCCAAAGACGGAATCATAACCAAAGAAGAATTCATTGCAGAAATTTCTAATGACATAGGCACGCAGATAGTTTTTAAGACCAATCGCGCACTTGCACAACTGAAATATGTTGATAAGGAGGTATTGAAATGAGAGTGCTCAGAAAATATTGGCGGCAAATGTCGCATCGACGCCACGCTTACTGCTACTGTGTATTGGAGTTGATGGAGCGCGGCTACAAATACAGAGACGCAAAAAAAATGGTTGAAGAATCGGGCTATCTTGATTATGCGGAAGAACATCCGACAATTTTTTTCCACTACACGAAAGAAGATTGGGCGGACTGGATAATAAACGCTGTCGCCTCGTCCGGAAAACTGCGCTATATCGGATAAACAAAAGCCTCAACTTACATTGTGGCTTTTTCATTATAAGATTTTTGCTCCCCCAGAAAAGCGCAAAAAAATAAGATTTTGGAAGCCTCTTTTCGTGCCATAATAAGCCACACGAAAGGAGATTGTAATAATGTATTTTCAACATCTGTATGCTAAAGGAGTAAAGTTGAGCGATTTAGTGGCAATGCAACGTTATCTGGCAGCTCCGACGAGCTTGCGAACGGTTAGCTCGGTGCAAAAGAATCACTCAATCGAAGATTTAACGCCGGTAAAATTAAATGCGCGAGTCAAAGCGCGGATAGCACAGCTCCATTTGGAAAAGAATCCCGGTTCTAATGCGGTAGGTATTGAAGACATAGTAATCGGCACATCAGCGCAATTCATGAGAACAATGGAGATAGATTTGCGTGAACAATATTTTTCAGACGCGGTACACTTTTTTCAAGAGAAGTATGGCAAGGAAAATGTGCTTTATTGCATGTGTCACGTAAATGAATCGAATCCACACATACACGTTGGAATCCTGCCGATAACATCTGAGGGTCGTCTTTCAGCGAGCAGTTTGTTCACTTCAAAATCGGTCAAAATTCTGCGAACAGAGTTTCACAAGGCGGTCGCGTCAAAATATGGACTGGAATGCGGTAAGAGTCATGAAAGTAATCATCTTGAGGAGGTTAAATCACATCTGGAAGAATTGAAAACAAAATTAAAAGTACTGGCGGAGAATTTGGAAGGTTCGGAGCAAAAAATATGAGCAAGAAGAAAAAGACAGTCGAATATGATTTGTTCGCGGACTTTGGGGCAGTTGACGCTGAAAATATTGTAGCGGGAGCCGTAGTCAAAGCGGCGGAAGACGCTCGGAATCAAGAGCCTAGAAAAAAATCGCAGAAGATAGAAGAGTTCGGGGAAAAAATCGGCGGAGCGCGAAAAGATTTGTATACTGCTTATTTCGATTTGATTAGAGTCGCGATAGAAACAGAAGTGGAAGAAGTTCCGTTGTCGAAGTCTTTTCCTGCGCCTAATTATAAGAAGCTTTTGGAAAGTGGCGTAGAAAGTTGGAAAGTTGATGCCGTGCGAGCGTTGCGCGACGCTATTCCGCTTAAACCGAAAAAATATTCGTGGCGAATAAGAGAATGGGCGGAAAAAGTAAGTGTCCTGCGCGATATGTCGGTAGATGTGCTTGAAAACAAATGGACGGCAGAAGAATTCACCGACGAATTGGAAAAAATGAAGAGCCGCGAATCAGAATACGGAAGCACACTTCGAGACATCAAGTTCGTCGCGCAAAGAGTAGAAGATACTATGATGATTTATAAAGTTATGGGACACGAGCAGGATTGTTCTGCGCTGGTATTTGCTGAATTAGAACCTTATGACTACGGATACGCCGAAGACCGGAAAATCGAGTTACGGGAAATGCACGGAGCTAATAGGTACAGAATATTGAGTTATGGCGAAACAGAATCTGACGCAATAGAGCGATACAAGAATCAAGACCGCCACCAAGAAAAAATGCCACGCACAAAGAAAAATCCGTTTAAGGTCTATAGCTGGAAGTACAGCAATTATTACTTCATCGGTTGTAAAGTAGGCATGGAGTATGTTGAAATACAATCGCCATTTGAGAAGTCAGCGGAAGCGTACGCCTATCTAAACTCCCACTTGGAAGAGTTGGAAGAGAAACTGGAAAAGTATCGAGACATTCCATATGAACGCGAGTCAGAAAATACTCCGCGAATGGGCGAATTAAAGCGTACGGGCGATGTAACACCGAAACAATTTCAAGAGACGTTTGGTTTTCGCGGTGTTGAGTTTGGAACTTGGGTCGAAAATAAAAATCGGCAAGAAAATTTGAACAATGCTTACGACGCATTGACGGATATGGCAGAGGCATTGAATTTGCCGCCGCGAGCGTTATCGCTGAACGGTTCTTTAGGCTTGGCGTTCGGAGCGCGAGGCAGGGGCGGAAAAAATGCGCCGATTGCCCATTATGAGCCGGTGAAAGTCGTCATCAATTTGACGAAGAATAAGGGCGCGGGGTCTTTAGGACACGAATGGATGCATAGTTTCGACAATTACTTCGGCAGAAAAGAAAAAAATTCAGTGACAGCGATGATAACCCACAGCACACAGGAGAAAAATCCGCAAAATGTCAGTGCAGAGGTCATGGAAGGCTTTCGACTGGTTCAAGACGTGATAAATCGTAGCGGATTAGCCGAACGGTGCAAAAATCTCGACAAACGCAGAGAAAAATGTTATTGGACGTTGCCGGAAGAGCTTATGGCGCGAGCGTTTGAGGTTTACTTGAAAGAAAAGTTAAAAGAAAGTGGGATAGAAAATGATTATCTGGTGAATTATCGTTCAGAGGAATCGTGGTCGAAAGCAACTGAAAACGGCTTCAAAATGGAAGAGACGTATCCATACCCTAAAGCGACAGAAATCGCAGACATAAAGGCGGCGTTTGATTATCTGTTTGATTCGATTCGCTTTAAAATGCACGATAAAAATTGTGAGCTGTATTCGTCGTCGGCAGAAAATATAAATGAGCTGGTCAAAGAATCAAAATTGCTTTTCGCAAGGGAATTAAATTCAGAGCAAAAGGCATTGCAAAAGATGAGCGAAGAAGTTTTTGGAGTGGAAGTGAAATATTTCGAGGGTGCGACGGAATTGCATGGCAGATTTGACGAAGACCGTGACATCGTGTATTTGAACGGGAAGTCGGAAACGTCACTGGACTGGGCGTTTTGGCACGAGGCTTTCCACGTGATGAAAAAGCATGAACCGGAGCTTTACGACGATATTCTCACTCATGTTGAACGACACGAAGTTTTTAGCAATCAGCTGGATAATAGTCAATAAAGTGGACAAGAAATTAGAGAGAGGAGAAAAATTTAGA
>CAMJKR010000093.1 GCA_946406415.1 uncultured Selenomonadales bacterium
GATTTTGATTACGTGGCAACAAATTTTGTACACTGTCCCTAATAGCCGGTTGATTCTTAAAAATAAAATTGTTGGCATGGACGGCGGAAAAGAGTTTATCAGCAATAGACTGAAAAAATTTGGCTTTGACCTTGCGCGAGTTGAATTGCGTTCCACTACGAAAAATTATCTTTTGGAATATAACGACGTGGATATTGCTTTGGACACTTTCCCCTATACCGGTGGAGTTACGACTTGCGAGGCTTTACATATGGGCGTTCCGGTTGTCAGTCTTTACGGTACAAGGCACGGGACGCGCTTCGGATTAAGTATTTTAAAAAATATCGGGCTTGGAGAGTTGGCAGTTAATTCTTACGAAAATTATGTTGAACGAGCAGTTGCCTTAGCGGGCGATTTGGAGTTGTTGACAATCCTCAAAAAAAATCTGCGGACGATTATGAAGAAGTCGCCACTTATGAACGCGGCAAATTACATTCGCGAAATTGAAAATGCTTTTATTAAAGTCCTCGACGACGAACGGAAAATTTTTCTTGCCGAAAATAACTGATAAAAATTTCCCGCCGCAATCGTCGAGGGATTTTTTTTACTTATGCCTGTTGTATAATCTAAAAAAATAAATGGAGGCGAGGTCATGATTAAGAAAATTTTTTTACTTTGCTTGGCGATGTTGCTGGTTATGCCCACAGCATTTGCCAAAAAAGATAAAGGGTTGCCGGAAGAAGAGCGAATACAAGTTGCAATCGAAGTAACAGACGATTCGCGACACCCCGAACTCGGCACGGCGCAAAATCTGGAAATGTTTTTAAATGAAAAACTCGTCGAGAAAAATCTTGTAGCTGTCGTCGATACAAACACTTATGAGGACGATTTAATTTTGGACGAGGAAGTTGCCGCCGAAAAAAAATTCTCCGCCGAAAATGTCGGGGAGATTTTGATATTCGACGCGATTGAATTGCCGCGAGCTTCTGTTGCGCCCGAAAATTTTAATCAAACGTTCTATAAAAATCTCGGCGTGGCTTACGTCGTTCGCTGTGAAATACTTGCGCTCGGTGCCACAAAGGTTGAAGATAATACAATAAGTACCATATCGAGTATCGTTGGCAGTGGACTTTCTTTTTCCGGTGCAGGCTCCAGCAATCGCGATAAAACTTTGCGGCGCATTGGTTCCGGCATTGGTGTACTCGGACTCGGCAGTATGCTTGACATTACAAAACGCACCGCGCTAAATACCGTCGTCAACATGCAATTTATCAACGTGGAAACCGGCGAAATCGTCTGGGAAAATAATTTCACTGGGCAAGCAGTAAAGCACCACAAACCCCGCAAAGGTTATGACGACGTTTGGACGCAAGCTTACATGGAATCGATTGAAGATACCGCTAAACGCATTTCAAAGCGCGTAAACAAATATGTCGACAAAGTTATAATCAAAGGCAAAAGCGATAAAGACTTCATGCCCAAAAATTTTTCTGTAGGAAATCTTATGGGCAAGAAACTTTTATAAAGGCGTCTTGAATTTCGCGGACGTAATTTGCCGAATTCATCAGCGGAGATTTTTTCATCATGCCGCGCAGATTTTTACGCAAGATTGTTAAAAGTTCCCAATCGCCGGCAACGGCAACGGCGCGATTAATATACTCGTCATAAGAACTAACAGCCAACTCGTCAATTCCAATATTTTTAAGTATGCTCAAACCAAAGCGCGTTCCGTGTCTGTTGCCGTACAAAGAAATTACAGGCACGCCCATATACAACGCCTCGCAAGTGGTGACGCCGCCCGTATAAGGGAACGTGTCAAGCGCAATGTCAACGTCGCCATATTCGACAAGATGATTTGCCGTTAAAGGGCGCATTTCTACGCGGCTAATATCAAAGCCGAAACTTTTTAGTCGTTCTCTAACAAAATTTCTTCCGTCGTTGCTACCAAAAATTTTATGCTTGAGAATTAATCGGCTATTGGGCACGGCGTCTAAGATTTTTTTCCACATGATGAATATCGAATCCGTCATCTTGCCGAACTGATTAAAACTTCCGAACGTCACAAAATTATTTTTAATGCAGGGCGGAGCGGTAGCAGGTTCCAATTTCGTAGACGGTTCGTAGCAAAAATGACTGTGCGGCAGCTTAATAACTTTCTCGGTAAAATAAGTTTCGTCGCCCGCGCAGTAAATATCTGACAGAAAATAATCGAAGCATTCAAGCCCCGTGCTGTTCATGTAGCCGATGCCTGAAATTTGCACGGTCGCCGGGTGATACGCCGCAACTCGGAGCCGATTACTCAATGTATGACCGTCTAAATCAAAAAGAATGTCAATTTCATCAGCGCGAATCAATTCAGCCGCCGCCGCGTCCGTTAAGCTGTAAATGTCGCGCCAAACTTCGACGATTGATTGAAAATACTTCGTGACCTCGTCGGGAGTTTTTACGCTAGCATAGCAATAGACTTTGAACGAATTTTTATCAAGCTCGCTTAGAAGATGCCAACTCCACGACATAACCGTATGCCATTGAAAATTGCCGGACAGAAATCCCACCCGAATTTTTTCATGACGATAAAATTTTTTCGGGTAAGGCTTGATGTCCGACAAATATTTTTTGTACTCGTCGTAAAGCTTTTGGAAGTCAGCGGCAGAATAATTTTCTGCACTGCTCGCCGCGAATAACGCATTGCTAATTTCCTCACAAGCTTTTTTTTTGTCATCAGATAAGCTCGCCGATAAACAAAAGCCTTTAACTGAATCAGCCGTGCGCCCCAAAAACCTGTTGACCGAACCAAAACAATTAAACGCGTCCGCCGCCAAATCCTTATCGTCAGACAAATTGCAATCGAGGCGCGGCAAAAATTTTTCCAGCAAAGCCAATTCCTTGATTGGTTCGTTTTGGTCGCGGCGAATAAAAATTTCCAATAAAAAGCTTTTCTTCCAATGCGGTGCGGCTTTCTGGATTTTCTTGACAAGCTCCAATGCCGCACTAAATTTTTTTGCTCGATAAAGTTCAAGAGCCTGTTCGTATTTCTTTAAAATGTTCATTCGTTAACTGTAATCCTCGTAACCGTGTCTATATCCGCCGCGTCTGTGCCTGAAATGATTGTAGCCTTCGCCTTTTCTGACAAGTCTTATCTGTATAGCTTCCATGCGCAATTCCCTGCCTTCGGTGCCGGCAATCCTTCCGTTGCTTACCCAATCTTGCCAACCGATATTTTCCACGTGCGCCCGATAATAAACGTCGTACCTATCAGCACTACTGCCCGTTAGACGAATTCTGATAGCCTCCATGCGACGACCCTCGCCGACTGTACCCGCCACAACGCCCGAATCCATCCAGCCTTCCCAGCCGTAATCTTGAATGTGTGCGTTGTATTCAATGCCAACAGATGAATTTATAATAATCGCCTCAATGCGTTTGCCTTCGCCGACTGTGCCAGCAACTTGACCTTCGCCGACCGGCGGCATCCATCCGTAATTTTGAACATGCACTTGATAACTTATTTGCGACTCAGCGAAAACACTTTGCGTTAAGGCAAGCATAAGCAAAATCACTGCGCCGAAAAATTTTTTAATCATCTCGACCGCTCCTTTAATGCTCGTTCAATGTCGCGTTGGGCGGATTTTTCGTGCAAGGCGGCGCGTTTATCGTAATTGTGTTTGCCGCTCGCCAATGCCAACTCCAACTTCGCCCTGCCCTTTTTAAAATAAATTTTCAGCGGCACCAACGTAAAACCTTTTTCGCGGGTTTTGCCGAAGAGTTTTAAAATCTCGCGCTTGTGCAGAAGCAACCGACGGCGACGCAACGGCTCATGATTAAAAATATTTCCCTGCTCGTAGGGGCTTATGTGCAGGTGTTCGATAAAAACTTCGCCGTCTTTAACCTCTGCATAACTGTCGCGCAAATTCGCCTTGCCCGCCCGCAAGCTTTTAACTTCCGTGCCCTTAAGTTCAATACCCGCCTCGTATGTCTCGTGGATAAAATAATCATGGCGCGCCTTACGATTTTCGCAAGCAATTTTAATTTCGTCTTTTGCCATACAAATCACCTCGTATAATAAATAGTAGTTGCACGTGGATTCAGTAAGTAGAGTTTTGTGGAGCACAACATCAATAAAGAATTTTATTTTGGCTTTGTGACACTTGATTCTTGCCGAAAAATTATGATTTATTTTTCTGTAGTTTATATGTTGAAAATCCGAATTCATTACATACTTTAGCAAAAAAATTTTCTGCAGTCAACGAAAAAAACCCTCCGACTCGCCGCCGAAGGGCTTTTGGTTTCGCGATAATTAATTATTTGCCGTCAATGATTTTCCAGGCTTGTTCGCGAGTAATATTTTTGCCTTGATAGGTGTAAACGTTTTCTTCCAAGAATTTTCCGTTGTATTGCATGGTAATTCCGTGCGAGGCGAAGACTGCGGCTACCTTATCAACGTATTGCTGACGCAATTTGTCGTCGCCAATCATCTTGATAAGGTCGCTATTGGGGTCAGTGAGATTGAGATTTTCAAAGCCCGCAATGCCGCGTTTTTGCGCGTCGAGCATATCGGCTGTGAATTCTACCCACGAACCGCCCGCCACGTTGTCAAGTTCTTCTTCCGTCAATATTTCGTTCTTCAAAATTTCTTTTGCCATTTTTATTTATCTCCTTTAAATTTTTTGTTTAATTTTTTCTTTTTGTAGCTTATACGTTGAAAATCCGAGTTCGTTACAAACTTTATCAAAAAAATTTTCCGCTGTCAATGAAAAGGCCCGCCGACCGCCGCCGAAGGATTATTTGCATTTCAAATGCAAAATATTTTTGCCCTCAAAGCTGTAATCGGCGATTTGAATTATTCCATTAATAATTGTAACTGAAATATCGTCAATTTCTTCAAGGGGATTGTATTTTTCGCCGCAATAAGTAATTTTTACTTCGCATTCGTCGAGAATTTCATTGTAAAATATTTTCATATTGATTGGAAATAAATTTTGGCGGTGGCTAATCAATAATTCGTAAATTAATTCCTCGAAAATAAGTTGCAAGGTCATATTTCGGCGCTTGCTCATAAATTGCTTGTGTGCGAACGATTCCATCTCACCTTGAACGCTCATCAAGTCAAATTCCGCGTTATCAAACGTTTTCTCAAAAGTTTTCAAGCGATTTATAAAAATTTTCGTCGAATCTTTTTTCGGAGCGTGAAAAATTTCCTGCGGCGTGCCTTCCTCGTAAATAATTCCGTCATTCATGAAAAATATTCTGTCGCTAACGTTCTCTGCAAAACGCATTTCGTGCGTAACTATCATCATCGTATAATTTTTCGTCGCCAGTGAACGAATCATCGCTAAAACTTCGTCGACCATGCTCGGATCGAGTGCACTTGTCGGCTCGTCAAATAAAATTATTTCCGGTTCCATTGCCAATGCTCGGACGATTGCTATACGTTGTTTTTGTCCGCCGCTCAATTCGTCCGGATAATTCGTAATTTTTTCAGCGAGACCGACCATTTCCAGTAAATTACGTGCATTTTTTATTGCGTCAGTGCGTTCGACATTTTTTAATATAATCGGCGCGGTAATTATATTCTCAAGCACATTCATATTCGAGAAAAGGTTAAACGATTGAAAAACCATGCCGATTTTTTGACGCGCATGACGAATTACAGCGGGATTATCTGAAATTTCTTCTCCGTGAAAGAAAATTTGACCACCGCTCGGTTTTTCAAGACGATTTATACAGCGCAGGAACGTTGATTTACCTGTTCCCGAACTTCCGATTATCGAAATAACTTCACCTTGACGAACGGAGCAATTTACGTCTTTAAGCGGCTCGCTGTCAGCAAATTTCTTGCTTAAATGCTTGACTTCAAGCAAAATATTGTTATTCGACATTACGTTTCCTCCGATTTAGTCTATTTTCCGCCATATTCAGCAAGAAAATACAAATTCGCGCTATCAAAAAGTAAATTGCGGCGGTAAAAATCAGCGAAAAGAACGCCTCATAAGTTCTTGCACGAATTATATCTGAAACTTTCGTTAAATCTTGCACAGCGATATATCCGACTATTGAAGTCGCCTTTATTAGCGAAATTACTTGCCGTTTGTATACGCTGAAAGTCTTTTGAATTGCTTGCGGGAAAATTACCTTCCTAAAAATTTGTAATTTGCTCATTCCGAGTGATTGAGCCGCTTCAATTTCACCGATGGCGACGCTTTCAATCCCGCTGTTCAAAATTATTGCCACATAACAGCCAAAATCAATCGAAAATGCAATTATCGCAACAATTATCTCGTTTAAGCCCGTGTCGGAAAAAATTATATAGAAACAAATCATCAGCGTTAAAACTATCGGCAAACCGCTAATCAGCGCGATAAATGCAGTCATTGCGGTTGATATTGGCTTAAATGAACTGCGTTTTATCATGCAGAAAATAAATCCGAGTATTGTACCCAAAATTAGCGAGCCTATTGCCAAAATTAGCGTAACTTTTAAGCCGTCAATAATCATTTTATAACGGTCTTCGCGAATTAAAGTTTTTTCAAAGGACATTTGTAACGATTTAACAAAATTTCCGCCCGCAGGCTGTTCATTTCGCACGATTATTGCAGAGGGTACAACCAACACAGGCGGCTTTGCAAAATGTATATGCTCGGCGCGTTCTTCTGTATAAGTTATTGTGCCTGAAAGCATATCGATTTTTCCAAATTCCATGTCCAAAAGTTGTGACGGCAATTCTTCAATGCGAAATTCCAGCTTATAATTGTATTCGTAGGCAAATCTTTTTATTAATTCAATGTCCATTCCGCTTAATTTATCGCCGAAGTAAAAATTATATGGCGGAATTGTCCCTGCAGTCCCGACAATCAAAGTTTGAGTTGCATTTTCTGGTTCGGGAATATCTGGAAGCTCTGTATTTTTATCTTCCATCCAATATTTTATAATTTTGTCAAGTGAGCCGTCCGCTTTATGTTTCGCTAAAAATTCGTTTACTTTCGCTTCCAAGTTTTCAATGTGCGGTGTCGGTGAAACTACCATGCAAACATCGGTATATAAAAGCGGCTCGTCCAAAAGTTTAAATTTGTCAGGTTGTTCTTTTACTGCGACTTCCAAAGGTGGTTGCGAATATGCGCCCGCGTCGATTTTCTTTTCCTCAAGTGCCAAAATCATATCGCTGACGCTCGAAAAATGTTTCAGCGTGGCTTTCGGCAAAATTTTTAATACAAAAGTTTCTGCGGAACTGCCTGTTACAACTCCCAGCGTAAATTTCGGATCGTTCAGCTCTTTTGGGCTTTTTATTTCAGTTTGAGCTACTTTTCTGGTCATAACTGAAATTGGCATCGAAAAAAGCGGCGTTTCGGGAAAAATTACGCGCTCGGCTCGCTCTTCGGTGTACATAATCGTTCCGCCTATCATGTCAATTTTGCCAAATTCAGCATCAGAGAGCAGTGAAATAAAATTTTCAACGCGAAATTCAATTTCGTAGCCGTATTCTGCCGCAAATCGCATAGAAATTTCAATATCAAAGCCGGTTAATTTGTCACCGGAATAAAAACTTTGCGGCGGTATCGTGCCAGGAGTACCGACGATTAATTTTTTCGTTACGCCTTGAATTTTTGGAATATCTGCGGGCAATTCCGTATTGTGTTCTTTAAACCAATATTTATATGCTTTTTCGAGCGTTCCGTCAGCTTTTTTCGTCTTGAGGAATTCGTTTACCTCGTTTTTTAAGTTCGCAAGCTCTGTTTTCGGCGAAGTTACCATGTAAATATCGGTTTTTCCTATTGCTTGCGGCAAAATTTGTAAAGTATTCGGTTTTTCTTCCAAAACATTTTCTAAAGGTGCTCGCGTGAAAACTATTGCGTCGACTTTTTTACTTTCTAGCGCAATTACCATGTCATTTATGTACGGAAATTGTTTTTCGACGGCGTTTGGAAAAGCTTTTGGTACATAAGGTTCCGATGCCGCGCCAACTATTGCCGCTATAGTGTATTGCGGTTGATTTAATTCTTCGACGTTCTGAAAATCAATATCTTTATCGGATTTTGA
>CAMJKR010000094.1 GCA_946406415.1 uncultured Selenomonadales bacterium
TGGCTGGTAAAGATTTTTTGCCGTTCGTTGACAGCGAGGAAACTGTTTACAAAATTATAGACGCGACGTTAAATTATTTCGCTGAACACGCTAAACCCCGCGAACGCTTGAGCAAAATGTTTGAGCGGCTCGGCTCCCAAAATTTGACGCAAATATTGTTGTCTGATAAAATCTTGCCGAAATAATTTTTAAGGAGCTGGGATTTTAATGCTTGAGCTTCAATATTTAATCATATTGGTAATAGTTTTGGCTTTGGTGTTCGACTTTATCAACGGCTTTCACGACACGGCGAACGCCATAGCAACTTCAGTAAGCACACGCGCCCTTAATCCGAATCACGCGACGATTATGGCGGCGTGTTTAAATTTTTTAGGGGCAATGGTTTCGACGGGCGTGGCAAAAACTATCGGCGGAGATATTGTAAGTTTTCCTGGTCTTGTCGATGAAAAAATAATAATCGCGGCTTTGATAGGCGCAATCTTTTGGAATTTATTCACGTGGCGAATCGGTTTGCCGTCGAGTTCATCTCATGCGCTGATTGGTGGCTTAATCGGCGCAGTTTTAATTTCTGTCGGTGTGGAAGGTTTAAATTTGCATGGCATAGGAAGAATTATTATCGCGCTTATCGCGTCGCCGGCAATCGCATTCCTCACGGGAATTGTCATCATGAATATAATCTTCCGGCTGTTTGAAAATTTTCCTCCGCATTTTCTCAACGACAAATTCCGCAAAATGCAAGTGGTATCAGCGGCGATGATCGCATTTTCAAACGGCTCAAACGACGCGCAAAAATCGATGGGCATAATCACGCTTGCATTATTCAGCGGCGGTTTTATTTCGGAATTTGAAGTTCCAACTTATGTAAAAGTTTTGTGCGCGGCGGCAATGGCATTGGGCACGGCAACGGGCGGTTGGCGCATAATAAAAACCGTCGGCGGCAAAATTTTCAAATTAGAGCCTCCGAGCGGCTTTGCGGCAGATTTGAATTCGTCAACGGTAGTTTTCAGCGCGACGCTTTTAAACTTGCCCGTTTCAACGACGCACGTTGTATCAGGTTCGATAATGGGCGTGGGCACTGCTAAACGGGTAAACGCGGTGCATTGGGGCGTTGCTCAACAAATGGTCAAAGCGTGGGGAATAACAATTCCAATCACTGCGGCAATCGGTGCGTCGGCTTTCTTCTTAGTCGAGGCAATCTTTTAAATGAATTCTAATTGGCAATTTGATTCGGACGCAGAAAATTTTCGTTTAGTATCAGAGGCATATCGGATTAGCGTCGCTTATTTGTTTGAAAAATATTTGGCGGTATATTCCTCGCTGATAGAGCCGTTGCCGCATCAAATTTCCGCCGTGTATGAAAAATTATTGGTGCAAAAACCGTTGCGCTTTGTGCTGGCTGACGACCCCGGCGCAGGCAAAACGATTATGGCGGGGCTGTTGATTAAAGAATTAATTGTTCGCGGCGAGGTGTCACGTTGCCTAATCGTTTGTCCGGGCGCACTCGTCGAACAGTGGCAGGAAGAACTTCAACAAAAATTTCAGCTCAAATTTGAACTTCTGACAAGCGAACGCTTAAACGCCGCCGATAATATTTTTTTGAACGCAAATTGTTGTATAACGAGTATTGATATTTTAGCACGCAACAAAACTTTTCAAGATAAATTGCGCGCTAAGAGTTGGGATTTAATTATTTGCGATGAGGCGCATAAAATGTCCGCTACGATTTCGGGCAACAAAATTAGCTACACGAAACGTTTTCGGCTAGGAAAGTTGCTCGGCAAAATCACGCGGCATTTTTTATTACTGACGGCGACGCCCCATAACGGCAAGGAAAAAGATTTTTATCTGTTTATGTCGCTAATCGACCCCGACCGCTTTGAAGGCGTTCAGCGAATTAAAAATCCCGTCGACGTGTCTGACATGATGCGGCGGCTCGTTAAAGAAGATTTGCTGACATTCGAGGGCAAACCGCTTTTCCCAGAACGCCGCGCTTATACCGTTAATTATAATTTGTCGCCGCGTGAAATGGCACTTTATGAACTCGTAACGGCTTATGTTTCCGACGGCTTTAATCGGGCGGAACGATTGAGCGGCAATAAAAAAAGTTCCGTCGGATTTGCCATGACAATTTTGCAAAGACGGCTTGCCTCGTCGCCGCAAGCAATTTATAAATCGTTGGAGCGCAGAACCGAACGCTTACAAAAAATCTTGCGCGATAAAAATTTTTCCTACGACTTCGACGCGGAAGAATTCGACGAGGAATTTCCGAGCAATGAACTTGAACTTAAAGAAAACGAATTGGCGGAACGTGTGACGGCTTCGCGGACGCTAATTGAGTTGCGCAACGAAATTGAAACGCTTCAACAGCTGACTAATACGGCGAAAAAAATTTTCCACAGCGGCGAGGATAAAAAATGGCGCGAGCTTTCTGAACTGCTACAGGACAACGAAAAAATTTCGCGGCACGAAAAGTTAATAATTTTTACTGAACACCGCGACACGCTTGATTATCTGCAAGAAAAAATTTCCGCGCTGTTCGGACGTTCAGAGGTGGTCGTTACAATTCACGGCGGGTTAAGTCGCACGGAACGCCGCAAAGTTCAAGAACAATTCAAAGCCGATAAAAATATTTTCGTGCTCGTCGCAACTGACGCCGCCGGCGAGGGCATTAACTTGCAGAACGCGCATTTGATGATTAACTACGATTTGCCCTGGAACCCCAACCGCTTGGAGCAACGTTTTGGGCGCATTCACCGTATCGGGCAGAAAAAAATTTGTCACCTGTGGAATTTGGTTGCAAGCGGCACTCGTGAAGGGCAAGTTTTTCAGCGGCTATTAAAAAAGTTGGAAGAGGAACGCCTTGCGCTCGGCGGAAAAGTTTTCGACATTCTCGGCAAAATTTCTTTTGATAACAAGCCGTTGCGTGAACTTTTAATTGAGGCGGTTCGTTACGGCGACAATCCCGCGATTATTCGCCGCTTGGATAATGTCGTTGATAAAAGTTTCGACGCTGAGAAGTTGCGAAAACTTTTGCACGAACGCGCTTTGACGGAGGACGCGCTGGGCTTTAAAAAAGTCGCGGATATAAATCAAAGTATGGAGCGCGGCGAGGTTCGCAAAATTCAACCGCACTTTATCGAGAAATTTTTTCTGACGGCGTTTAAGAAGTTAGGCGGGCAAATTTATTTTCGCGGCAACGGTTGCCATGAAATTATTCGCGTGCCAAGTGAACTGCGCAATGAACGTGTACAGGGAAGTTATAAGCGCGTTTGTTTTGCTAAGGACAAATTTATTGCGGGCGTTGAGCTTTTGACTGCCGGACATCCGCTCGTTGAAGCAGTGACTTCTAAGCTACTAAAAAAATTTGGCGACGTGTTGAAGCGCGGCGCAATATTTATTGACGACAACGACGCCGGCAAAAATTTTCGCTTGCTGTTCTACGTGGAAGTAAAAATTTCTGATGGGCGGTCGCAAGTCATTTCCAAGCGCGTGCACTTTGTAGAAATTTTTAAGGACGGGCGAGCCGTTCCAACAAGTCCTGCGCCGTATCTGGATTATCGGTCGCCAAAAGATTTTGAGCGCGAAAAAATTTTGTCGACAATTCAAAACGTGCAGTGGCTTAAAGGCAATGTCGAACAGTTCGCCGTTGATTACGCGCTAAAAAATTTTGTCGTGCCGTATCAGAATAAAATTGCCGCGCAGAGAAAAATTTTCCTCGATAAGCTTGAGCGGGAAGTTAAAACGCGCTTGCGCAGTGAAATTAGTTATTGGGACGAACGAGCCGCCGATTTGAGCGCGAAGGATAAATTTAACGCTGAACAGGCGACGCGACGCGCTAACGAACTTGAAGAGCGTTTAAATCGTCGGCTTGCGGAAATTGCTTTGCAACGGAAAATTTCTGCGGCGGTTCCTGTAGTAGTCGGTGGCGCGTTGATTGTCCCACGTGGCTATCTTGCAGAGAAAATGTTTTCAGTTGCGGCGCGTTCACGTGTGGAAAAAGTCGCTATGGAAGCCGTTATGCAAATCGAACGCGAACTGGGCAATAAGCCCGTCGACGTGAGCGGCGATAAATGCGGCTACGATATTGAATCACGCGAGCCGAACGGTTACTTGCGTTTTATCGAAGTCAAAGGGCGCAACGCCAACGCCGACACCATTACCGTAACTAAAAACGAAATTATCACCGCGTTGAATTCGCCCGAAAATTTTATCCTCGCTATCGTTACGGTTGACGGCAACGCGGCGCACGTCACCTATCTGAAAACGCCCTTCGCCAGCCCGCCCGATTTTGGCGTTGTCAGCATTAATTACAAAATAAATTTGCTTTTGCAGGGGAATATTCTATTAGCTAGAAATATTTTGCTCGGAGGTGATTAAAATGCCGGAAGAAAAAACTAAAGACTTCAACGAATATCTTTTGGAAAATGTGCAAGCCGCCCGCGACGAAACCCGCGAATTTAAAAAAGATATCAACAAACGCATGGACGAACTCGATAAACGCATGGACAGAATCGAAACGCGCATGGATAAACTAGAAGATAAAGTTGAAACAACCCGTCGCGAATTGAATCAACGCATAGATAAAGTTGAAGAAAAAGTCGACAAGCTATCCGAAAAACTTGATACGTCGATGAAAGAAATGCGCGAACAACTTGATGCGTCAATGAAGGAAATGCGCGAACTCGTTAAACAGTCGCAAAAAGATATTCGTAGTTCTGAACGTCACAGCCAAATTTTAACCACAACGGTTATCAGCATAGTTGTTGTAGTTATCGCGTCATTTTTAACGCATTGATAAGAGGTGAACTCATGAAAAAATTAATTGAAGTGGCACTGCCGCTCGACGTGATTAACAAGGCGTCGGCGCGTGAAAAATCTATTCGGCACGGACACCCCTCGACATTGCATCTTTGGTGGTCGCGTAAACCTACTGCAACTGCGCGGGCTGTGCTATTTGCCTCGCTGATTGATGACCCGTCCGAACACCCCGATAAATTCCCGACGCCCCAAGCCCAAGACGCCGAACGCAAAAGATTGTTTGAACTCATTGCCGAAATTGTTAAGTGGGAGAACAGCGGCAACACAGAAATTTTTAATCGCGCACTCGACGAAATTAAAAAATCTGTTGGCGAGGACTTGCCCGCAGTGTTCGACCCGTTCGCTGGCGGCGGCTCCATTCCACTCGAAGCCCAACGGCTCGGCTTGAAAGCTTATGCCTCCGACCTTAACCCCGTCGCCGTCATGATTAACAAAGCCATGATTGAATTGCCCGCCCAATTTAAAAATCAACCGCCCGTTAATCCCGACGACAAAAATTTTATCGACGACAAAACTAATTGGCGCGCTGCGCAAGGTCTCGCCGCCGATATTCTCTACTACGGTAAAATGCTAAAGTCGCAAGCCTTTGAACTAATCGGCAATCTTTATCCAAAAATCGACGGCAAAACCGTTATCGCCTGGCTTTGGGCGCGGACTGTCACTTGCTCCAATCCCGCCTGCAAACACACTACGCCGCTTGTACACTCCTTTAAGCTCTCCACTAAACAAAATGTTTTCGTCAATCCAATCGTCGACGGCGATAAAATTCGCTTTGAAATTAAAATCGGCAAGAACGCCCCAGACGGCACTGTTAATCGCAACGGCGCACGCTGTCTTTTTTGCGGCTCCAATGTCCCACTCGAACACGTCCGCAACGAAGGTAAAGCCGGCAGATTGTCCGCCCAACTTATGGCGATTGTAGCGGAAGGTGCAAACGGAAGAATTTATTTGCCGCCCAACACCCAACACGAAAAAATTGCCGACGTTGAAAAGCCTGATGATTTTCCAGACGGCGACTTGCCCGATAAAGCTTTGGGATTCCGCGTTCAAGAATACGGAATTAAAGAATGGCACCAGCTTTTCACAAACAGACAGCTAACAGCGTTGACGACCTTTAGCGATTTAATTCCCGACATTAAAAGACAGGTTATCGAAGACGGCGGCTCCAAAGATTATGCCGACGCAATCGCCGTGTACCTGTCTTTTTTAGTTGATAAGCTATTGATTAGAAATTCTTCAATATGTGGTTGGGATAATTCTTTTCATAAAATCATGATGATGTTTGGTCGTCAAGCAATTCCAATGAATTGGGATTTTGCAGAGGGCAATCCATTTTCAACCTCAACAGGTTCTTTTGATAGCTCAATCACTTGGATTTATAAAGTTGTAAAAGATTTGCCTATGAAGATTTCCGGCGAAGTTAATCGGCACAACGCGCTTGAAAAATTTCCGATAAACAACGTGATAGTTTCGACAGACCCGCCCTATTATGACAACATCGGCTACGCGGATTTGTCGGAATTTTTTTATGTGTGGATGCGTCGTCCGTTGAAAAATATTTATCCGCAACTGTTCGGACGTATGAGCTTTGCTAAAGACGCGGAACTTATTGCAAGTCCATATCGGCACGACGGAAGTAAATCGGCGGCGAAAAATTTTTTCGAGGACGGCATGTTTAAAGCGTTGCAAAATATTTATGCCATTGCCCGCGCAGATTTTCCGGTTACGATTTACTACGCCTTTAAACAGCAGGAATCTGATTCGGCGTCGACGGGTTGGGAAACAATGTTGACGGCATTAATCCGCGCAGGTTTTCAAATCACGGCAACTTTGCCAATGCGTACGGAATTAATAGCCGCGCTGAAAAGCAAAACAAATTCTTTGGCGTCGTCGATAGTGCTGGCGTGTCGGAAGCGTTCGCCGGAAAATAAACATTGCGGGAAGGGCGAATTTTTGCGGGAATTAAAAACGACGTTGAAAAGAGCATTGGCGGAAATGCAAAAGGCAACAATCGCGCCGGTAGACATGGCACAAGCGGCAATAGGACCAGGCATCGGAGTATATTCGCGCTACGAAAAAATAACCGACATGAACGACACGGAATTGACGGTACGCGAGGCATTGCAGATAATCAACACGGAGCTGGCAGAATTTTTCGGGACGCAAACGGGACTATTGGACGCGGCGAGCCAATTTTGCGTTGAGCTGTTCACGCAGAGCGGCTTTAACGAAATAACTTTTGGCGAGGCTGACGTATTGGCGCGAGCAAAAAATATATCAGTGGGCAGGCTGGAGGAAATCGGCGCGGCAATATCTTCGCGTGGACGAGTGCGCTTGATAGACCGCGACGAAATGCCCGCGCTTGACGAAAACAAACAACTAAATGGCGATTGGGTTAAGCGGCTGATAGAAATGCAATGCGCGTGGCTTTGGGTGCAAAGTTTGGTATTGGTATTCAAGCGCGAGGGAATTCGGGGTTCAGCAGAACTTTTAGGGCACTTTGACGGCGACGCGGAATCGCTGAAAAATTTGGCGTATCGGCTCTACAACATTTGCGAGGAAAAATCGTGGTCAAAGGAGGCGACCGGCTACAACGATATAGTAGTTGATTGGCAAGAAATTTTAGACACGAGCGTAAAATCCAAGAGCAAGCAGGGCGAATTGTTCTGAGGAAATTGGAGATGGGAAAATGTACGGAAAAATAAAATCGTGGCGCGATGTAATGGAGCCTCACTCCGACGTTGCGCGAGGACGTTACAGACAAGCAGAATTTGCAGCAGATTTAGGACAAGTGGTGCGCGGCGCGGGCAATATCGAATACACCGACGCAATAGAATTTTTTTCGCGGACGTATCTGACAGGCGGCTTGAAAACGCTTTTGGTTGAGACGCTAAAAAAATTGGCATTGGGCACGGGCGAGCCGGTCATACAGTTAAAGACTTCATTTGGCGGCGGCAAAACTCATAGCTTATTGGCGTTGTATCATTTATTCGGCGGGAAAATTCGCGCGGAGCAATCAGCGGCAGTGCGGGAAGTTTTAGACGCCGCGCAGATAGAATTCTTGCCAAAAGTGCACACGGCGGTAATCGTCGGAACGT
>CAMJKR010000095.1 GCA_946406415.1 uncultured Selenomonadales bacterium
CGCGTTTTTGCACGGGCTAATTTTTTTTACAATTTGAGCTTGCCTAAAAATTATTTCCTCAATCCGTGTCGCTCCGAATAATCACAAATAAATTTCCACATTGCCCATTCTATAGGATAATCTCTCGTTACGCGACCGCTGAACCCTTGCGAATTCTCAAATCGAGCATTGGAGCGTATATCCGATACGAAACGATAATGCAAACGCTGAACGTTGCCGTCGGACGGGCGAACCATTTTAAGCGTAGCCTCGCACTCATAACCATGCGCCCAATAAATAGTTTCCGTCATAACGTAGCAGTTGCGCCCCGTGACTTCCGAGGTGCCAACATAAACGTCTTGCGCGTGTGCACTGCCGCCGATTAAAGTTATCCCCATTAAAAACATCGCCACAAAAATTTTTCTCATGATTCTTCCTCCTTGATAATAAAACGATTGCCGCACCTGTGACAGTAATAAGAGTGTTGCCATTGCTTATAAGATTGTGCAAATTCCAAATAACGTTCAGCATTAACGCGCTTTACTCTTTTTGCGCATTTGTAAAGCGGAACAAAAACACCAATTACTGAAGCTATTGGATGAATAGCAAAAAATATCGCTCCCAGTATACTCGCTAAAATACCGTAAAAAATACATGCAAAATATCCGCGATAAATTTCTCTGACGGGCGGCGCACAAGTTTGCGCAAGATGAGTTATAGAACTTCCCGAAGTATTTGCATGACCAACGCTAAAATCACTTCCGATAGAAATACCGTCTGTTGTTGAAGTTTGAGTGGCTCTGCCGCCGGCATAAATTGTTTCGTAGCTTTGAATATTTTCGGAGCCGCATTTCGGACACTTGAAACGATTGCCGTTCATCTTCTGTACCCCCTGAAACCGGATGGCGCACCGCGTTTGGCTAAATGTAAATTTTCTTTCATCTTGAGATAAACTGCCGTATAAAATTCATTGTCGTAAACTTTGCCAACATTGTTAGAAGTTTCACACCAAAGAGTTCCTTCGTCGCGGTAAAATCGCCAAGTGTACCTTCTCTCACCTGCGGAACGTGGATAGATCACGTCCACAAAGTAAGAAGGTCTGCTGTCGTAAATCGTCTCGGTGTCGATATAATAATCCTCGCCTTCCATATTGCAACAGAAAACGTGTTCAGCTGAAACTTCTGCCGCGTCTGCCATTACAATTAATAACGTCAAAGCGCACATTGCCGCCAATTTTTTCATAACAAATCCCTCCGAGTTATTTTGTTTAAATTGTATCATTTGAACCGCCCCAAAAGTCTGCGCGGCGGCAGATTTTGTATTCATTACCAAAAATTTGACAGGTTATAACGAATTAAATATAATTCATGCTATGAAAAGTTTTATCGTTTAGATTTTACAGGAGGGATTACTTTTAATGGACTTGTCACAGCTATTGAATGACATTAACGATTTTGTTTGGGGTCCGATAATGCTGGCGTTTTTGGTCGGCACGGGCATTTTCTTAACAGTCCGCCTTAAATTTTTGCCGTGGATAAATCTTTGGTACGCGATTAAAATGATTATGCTCCACAAGGCTGATAAACAAGGCGACTTGTCTCCGTTCCAATCGCTCATGACGGCACTGTCCGCAACGATCGGCACAGGTAACATCGTCGGCGTGGCAACTGCTATGGTGCTCGGCGGACCTGGCGCGATTGTTTGGATGTGGATAAGTGCGGCGTTCGGATTGTCAACTAAATACGCCGAATCGGTTTTGGCTGTCAAATATCGTGAAACAAATTCCGTCGGCGAAATGGCGGGCGGTCCTATGTACGCTATGAAAAATGGTATCGGCGGCGGCTTCGGTAAATTAATGGCGACGTTGTTCGCGCTGTTTGCAGTTTGCGCCTCGTTCGGTATCGGCAACATGACGCAAGCCAACTCCATAAGCTCGGCTTTCAGCTCGCTGGGTATTTCAACTGAAGTCACGGGTATTATTCTTGTCGTGTGCTCATTGGCGGTTCTGATTCGCGGCGTCCGTTCAATCGGCAAAGTTTCAAGCTTTATTGTTCCGAGTATGGCGTTCTTTTATATTCTGTTCACCGTGATTATTATCATCGTCAACTTTGAAAATGTTCCTGGCGGCTTGGCGATTATGTTCCAAATGGCGTTTTCGACTGAGGCTGTAGCGGGCGGCGTCGGCGGTTCAATAGTTGCAAGCATGTTAACTGCAATGCGTTGGGGCGTAGCTCGTGGCGTCTTCTCAAATGAGGCTGGCTTAGGTTCGGCTCCGATTGCGGCGGCAGCGGCAAGGACTGACCACGCCTCCCGTCAAGGTTACGTCAACATGACTGGCACTTTCTTTGACACGATGATTATCTGCTTTTTAACGGGTTTAGTTATCGCAAGTTCGGACGTGCTCGGAAGTGTTGATCCGGAAACCGGCAAGCTTATTTCTGGCGCACCGCTTACAATTTTGGCGTTCAGCACGGTTTACGGCGAGGGCGCAAAATATATCGTCTCGATTGCCCTTGCGATGTTTGCATATTCGACGATTCTTGGCTGGGAATATTACGGCGAAAAATCTCTTGAATACCTTGTCAAAGCTCGTCCCGTGATTATCGGCTACAGGATTGTTTTCAGTCTTATAACGTTTATCGGCGCGACGCAAACGCTTGACGTTGTTTGGAATTTTTCCGACACTATGAACGGCTTGATGGCTATTCCCAACTTGTTGTGCCTAGTAATTCTCAACAAAGATATTGCTAACGAGTGTTTTGAATATCAGAAAGAATTTATCGCTAAAGGCAAGTGACGTAAGAATTTTTTTCCGCAGTCTGCGCGGCTGTGGAAATTTTTTTTTGTCCGTTGTAAAATGTTAAAAAATTTTTGGAAGGAGAAAGTCTTTTGTCAAAACAAAAATCAAATAAAATTGACAAGAAAGCAGACAAGGTAAAAATATCCGCGTGCTACATTGTCAAAAATGGAGAAAAAGATTTACGCCGCTCGTTGGAAAGTTTAGCTAAATACGTCGACGAAATTATTGTTGTCGATACCGGCTCAACGGACGGGACAGTTGCCGTTGCTGAAGAATTCGGCGCGAAAATTTTTCATGAGCCTTGGCAAAATGATTTTTCAACGCCGCGCAATGTCGCCATCCGCGAGGCAACGGGCGATTGGATTGTCTTCCTCGACGCTGACGAATATTTTGTAAACGATACCGCTAAAAATTTACACACTATCGTAAATATGGCTCAACGAGCAAAACAACGTGGTATGTGCCTAAATATAGTCAACATTGACGTAGACAACAATAACAAAATTATGGACGAGACTCATGTGGTAAGAATGTTTGAGAACTCGCCGAATATCCATTATGTCGGTAAGATTCACGAGGAAATTTATTTTGACGATAAACTTTTAAGTTGCGCAATGGTTTCTGCAAATCTTTTGAAAATATTTCATACAGGCTATTCAAAATCAGTTAATATATCCAAGGCTAAACGCAATTTGAAACTTTTGCTTGAGGAACTTGACACAACCGATAGACCCGAAAGAATTTATTCTTATCTAGCAGATGTTTATCATATGTTAAAGGATAGTGCTAATGTCGAAAAATACGCCCGCCTTGACATTAATGCTAGGGTAAATCCGACTACTCGCCCAATGCGCCTTTTGATTGAGTATTTGTCTAAAGATCCGTCGCGCTTTGATGAGTATTTTGAAATTGTTAATCTTGCTATCGAGCGTTATCCAAAGGTGCCAGAATTTTCTTCAGAACTTGCCATTGTTCTAGCTCAAAAAGGCGATTATCGAGCGGCTATTGCAGAGATGAAGCGTGCAATTGAAAAAGCTAAAAACTACGGCGAGCAACTTGAAGCAACTAAATTCGACGAAAACGCAATTAAAATCGCGCAGAATATGATTGAGGATTGGAAGAAAAAAATTATCCTCACGCCCGAAGAAAAACGCCACGAAGTTTCACGCCTTATTAAAGAATTCAAGCATTACCACGAAGTCACACACGAAAGAGAAAAAGTTTTGCTATTGGCTAAAAAAATTTTGTCCTTGCAACCCGATGACCCTGAACCTTTAGAGAAAATTGCAGCTGTTTATTCCGATTACAAAATGATAGATGAAACGTTAGAGGTTATTAATTACTTGGAAAAAGATTTTCCGCCGACTCCTTATCGATTGTTGTTACGCGCCCGAACTCATCTTCTCCAAAATAATTTTTTAGAGTGCATAAAAATTGCTGAACAAGCCCTTAAAATGGAAAGTAGCGATTTAATAACGAAAATGTTGATTAATAATACTTTAGGGCGAGCGTATCGCTATCTCGGCGACGCAAAACGCTCCACCGAATATTCTGAGTACAATGCCAAAGTTGACCTTAGTAATTTTAGAAATCTTGCACAAATGCCGCAAGCAGAAAAAATTCGTCGAGAAGAATACAGCAATTATCTTTTTCACCTGCACAATCTCAACGTCAGCCGCGAAAAAATTTTCGAGGAAACTTGCGGCTTTAATAAAATTTTGGCGCACATTCCCCGCTTTAGGCACAATCGCAAAAAACATTCCCGCCATAAAAAAATTCGCGTCGGATACATTTCGGCAGACATACGTTTTCACGTCGTCGCGTTTTTCAGTCAGCACTTTTTTATAAGCTATGACAAAACACGCTTTGAGGTTTTCATTTACGCGAATAACGAAGAAGACCGAGTTAGCGAGCACTTTAAAGCAAATATCGACGGTTTCCATAATGTTTTAAACATGTTCGCTGATGAAGTTGCCGCGCAAATTGTCAAAGACGAAATTGATATTTTAGTTGACTTGGCGGGGCACACGGGAGACAATTTGCTTGACGTTATGGCCTATAAGCCTGCGCCGATTCAAATTTCGGGTATTGGCTACTTTGGTTCGACCGGACTTGATACGATTGATTATTTTTTGGCGGATAAATATACAGACCCCGAAGGCTTGAACGAAAAATTTTTCACGGAAAAAATTCTGCGGCTTCAACATAGTCATTTCTGCTACGTGTGGCATGATTTCCCCTTCATGATTAAACCTGCGCCTTGCACTAAAAAAGGTTACGTGACTTTTGTCAGCTTTAACAATTTTACAAAGGTTACGAATGAGATGCTTATCATATGGGGAAAAATTTTATCTGCAGTGCCAAATTCGCGCCTCTATCTAAAGAACGTTGCGTTTGAGGAAAACGGCGGGCTTGCGATTGCTAAGAAAAGAATTCAAGCGGCGGGAATTGACCTTGAGCGCGTGGATTTAGAAACTTTTGAAAAAGATTACGTCCATAATTATAATAAAGCAGATATTGCGCTTGACACTTTCCCCTATCCGGGCGGCGGCACCACTTGCGACGCGCTGTATATGGGCGTTCCTGTGATAACTTTGGTTGGCGAGCGGCATAATTCGCGGTTCGGCTATTCTCTGCTTATGAATATGGGATTGGAAGAACTTTGCGCCTTCAGCGAGGAAGAATATATCCAAAAGGCAGTTGACCTTGCCAACGACTGGGACAGAATCTGCGATTATCATTTGACAATTCGGCGGAAAATGGAAGAATCGCCAGTCATGAACGATACGATTTATATGGGCGAGGTTGAAGCGGCTTACGAAAAAATTTTCAATGCGTGGATTAATAATAAGCCGTTGCCTGACTTCCCGCAGGAGCCGGAGCCTGTAACTGAAAAGCTTGCCGATAAATACATAACGCGGGCGATGGAATATCTGCAGTTAGAAAATGACGTTAGAGAAAGTAATTTTCCTAGTCGATTTGATTTTAAACGCACGCTTTATTATGCCGAGCTTGCCGCGCAGTGCAAATCTAAACGTGACACCAAATTACTTTTGACGATAGCTAGCCGGCGATATTTAATTGATGATAATCTTGGCGCGTATGAGGCAATGCAAGAGGCGATAAAATATATTTATTCGCCTGCAGGCGCGGAGAAAAATTATTCAAATGATTTCGTCGCGCAATGTCATAAAAAAATGGCGCAATACGCGCGCGATAATCGTAAACATGTCGAGGGCGTAGAAAATGCTCAACGGGCGTTTGAACTTGCCAAGAGTAAAGATACGAAAATTTCCTGTTATGATGAAATACTTTTTGGATTGCATTTTCTGGATATTTCTAACGAGGATATGGCGGCGTTTCATTTTGGTTATCAAAAGCTTTTCGAGGACATTAAACCGTTCAAGACGTATCACAAGCGGCACGATAGAATTAAGGTTGGCTACATTTCGGGCGACTTTCGCAAGCACGCGGCATTTTCTGTAGTTTTCGGATTTATTTCCTGCCACGACAAAAGCAAATTTGAAATCACTTTTTACAGCAAAAATCCTAAAGACGACGAATACACAGAGATTTATAAAAAAATCGCCGAGCACTTTGAAGACGTGCAGAAACTTTCTGCTATCGAGCTTGCGCAAAAAATTCACGACGACGAGATTGACATTGCCTTTGACTTGGCGGGTCATACGGGTAATACCGGCTTGCCTGCGTTGGCATATCACCCTGCGCTCGTGCAAATTAGCGGTATTGGTTACATGTCTACGACCGGTTTAAAGGCGATTGATTATTTTATTACAGATGAAATCCTTGACCCGCCAAATCAAAATCGCGAGCAATATTTTAGCGAAAAATTTTTGTATATGCCCGCGCAGTTCTGTTACGCTCGTCCAGTAGACGCTCCAACCCCGAATGGCGCACCTTGCATTAAAAACGGTTATGTGACGTTCGGGACAATTTGCCGCTACTCGAAAATTAGCGACGACATGTTGGCAATTTGGACGGAAATTTTAAATATAGTTCCCGACGCTAAACTTTTAATGCGAGCACAGGAATTCATCAGCAATAAACTTGTCGACGACCTTTATAACACGCTGAAAAAATTTGGTTGCGACATGGACAGAGTTATTTTCCGCCCTGCCATAGGAGGCAGCGATTATTTTAAGGCGATAAGTCAGATTGATATTATTCTTGACGCTTATCCTTACGTCGGCGGTGTTACGACTCTTGACGCGCTGTATATGGGCGTACCTGTCATCAATCTTTACGGTGAACGACACAGCACGCGTTTTGGCAAAAGTATTTTAACAAGCGTCGGATTGGGTGAATTGTCCGTTGATAACGTGGAGGCTTATATTAGCAATGCCGTCGCCCTCGCCAATGATAAAGAAACCTTAGACATTTTACATAAAAATCTGCGCAATATGTTCTTGAACTCGGAGGCACTTGACCCCGTGAAATATTGTCGCTTGCTTGAAAAAAAGTTTGAGGAGCTTTTAAATTGATAATATGGAAGAATACAGTTTCATTGCCGGCTTTACTCGCGACCCTATTGCTATTGCAGTTGAATTCCCCGACTTGCCCGGTTGCCTTACTCAAGGCGATAATTACCGCGACGCCTTTTTAAATGCTAAGGAGGCATTGCATTTACATCTTGTCGGCATGCTTATGGACGGCGAAGAAATTCCTAAACCGAGCACTTTTGAAGACCTCCCGCCTAGTAAAAAGACTGTTTATAGATTAGTTGAAGTTAAAGTTTAAAAATCAAGTAGCGGCATTTCAATTTCTGCTTTACAATTCTTAGAAAATTTTCTAAAATAGCGGCGTGAAAGTTTAACCTTGTAAGATTTGAGTGGGGGGATTAGCGTGTTAAATGCAATCGCGGTAATGACAAGCGGCGGCGATAGCCCCGGCATGAATGCGGCGGCGCGTGCGGTCGTCAGGACTGCGCTTTATGAGGGCGTAAAAGTTTTCGGAATTCAGAACGGCTACAAAGGTATGCTCAACGATGAGATAATCGAACTTCAGCGTAAGAGCGTCAGCGATTTGATTCAGCGCGGCGGAACTTTCTTGGGCACGGCTCGTTGCAAAGAGTTCAAGACAGAGGAAGGGCGTCGCAAGGGTTTGGACA
>CAMJKR010000096.1 GCA_946406415.1 uncultured Selenomonadales bacterium
TATAACCTTAAGCCGACAAATTACGCAATACAATTAAATTAGAATTTTCTAAGACTGTTTAAATTTATCTTGAGCAAATTAACTTTGAGGTAAATTTTTTGTCAACTCGTTGCGTCTTCATCAAGTGTCTCAATCAGAAAACTCACGGGACGAAAACCATCATTGCAGGAGAGGAGCGCGGATTTTGGATTTTTCATCCAGCCGTTGTAAAAATTTTCTGCCCCATGTGAAAGAGCTAAAATAAATGGCGACAATGTTTCCCATGCGCTTAAGCAAAAACCTTCGGGGCGTTCCCAGCCATTCGCTATAAAAACTTGTCCCTCCGTCATGTCGCAAGCATTTTCAATCGGATTTTCATAGCGGGCAATTAAATCATCGTATTGCGCTTTCCTTATCACGCTAATTTTAATTTTTTTCATGAATATCTCCGTAAAATCAAGAATTATTTAATTTTGTCTGTAACTCGTCTGCATTAAATAGTTTTTCTATTAATACTGAAAATATCCTTTTTAACGCTGGAAAATAATTTATGGAGCAAATTTTTTTATATCCCCATGTAGGGCTTATTTTTTTTTCGGAAGTCGATTAAAATTAAAAGGGTGATTAAATGAGCGAAGTTTTAACAGTAGAAGATTTGATGGTAGCTTACGGCAAAAAAATAATAG
This sequence comes from uncultured Selenomonadales bacterium, assembly GCA_946406415.1. Lineage (GTDB taxonomy): Bacteria > Bacillota > Negativicutes > Selenomonadales > Selenomonadaceae > Quinella. Next base: position 666 of record CAMJKR010000096.1, read on the forward strand.
TCCACGATATAAATTTCAATGTAAAGCGCGGAGAAATATTAGTAATCGCGGGCGAATCAGGTAGCGGCAAGTCGACAATTTTAAAAGCGATTGACGGACTTTTAGGCAAGGGCGGCGCGATTATTGACGGGCAAATATTTTTCGACGGAAAAGAAATAACAAACTTAAGCGACGTACAGAGGCGAAAAATATCGGGCGAGGCAATAGGATTTATCTTTCAAAATGCAGGCGCGTCGTTTTGCCCAATACGCACAATCGGCGACCAGATTTTTGAAAGCGTCCTCGCTCATCGCGATTGGGATAAAAAATTTTTTCGGGAACGAGCAGAAGACATTATGCAAAAAATAAATCTCGCGCCGGAAGTTTTAGACGAATATCCCTTTAAACTATCGGGCGGCATGGCGCAACGAGCAGGAATATTAGCGGCAACGATATTGGAGCCAAAACTTTTACTTGCAGACGAGCCAACGAGCGCATTGGACGCAGTCACACAAGTCAGCGTCGTCAAAGAGCTGTTAAAACTGCGCGAGCAGCAAAAAATTTCAATCATCATGGTAACGCACCACATGGGAGTTGCGTGGCGCATGGCAGATAAAATTTTAATCATGCGGCAAGGTTCACAAGTCGAATATGGAACGCGAGAGCAAATTTTCAACGCGCCAAAAGAAACTTACACGCAAGAATTGATACGAGCGGTACCGCGATTATGATTTTGGAAGTTCAACATGTTGAAAAATCTTTCGGAAGCAAGCTTATCCTCGACGATATAAATTTTGCTTTGGAGGCGGGCAAATGTTTAGGGATTGTCGGCTTAAGCGGTTGCGGCAAGTCAACACTGGCGAAAATTATTGCTCGACTTATCCCTTGCGACGACGGGAAAATTTTTCTCTGTGGCGAAGAAATTACTAAGGTGATAGGCAACGCCTTCTATAAAAACATGCAGATGATTTTCCAAAATCCGGAAGATTCATTTAACCCACGACGGACTTTGGGCGCGAGCCTTGCCGAACCGATTAAAAATTTTATCGGAGGAAATAATTTGCGCGAACGTGTCGAAAATCTTTTATCGGAAGTGGGCTTGCCGAAAAATTATGCTCAATATTATCCGCGCGAAGTTTCTGGCGGCGAATGTCAGCGGGCAGCAATAGCGCGGGCAATTTCTGTTGAGCCGAAACTTTTAATTTGCGACGAGGCAACAAGCGCACTTGATGTTACGATTCAAGCGCAAGTCATTACGCTGATAAAAAAACTTTGCACAGAAAAAAATATCGCGTGTCTTTTCATAACACACGACTTAGCACTATTGCCAAAGTTAGCCGACCGCATGATAGTCTTGCACTTAGGAAAAATTGTAGAAGAGGGCACGCCCGAACAAATAATTCACGCGGCGCAATCGCCCTTTACAAAGCAACTAATGGCGTCGAATTTCTTTACAGAGGCAACATTTTTGGAGAGCAACAACGAAACCTCCATTGAGCAAAAAAATTTTTAGGGAGGTTTTATAGTGGAGAAACTGAATCAGAAGATTGAAAATTATTGGGACAAACGCAGCGAACATTTTAGTAAATCGCGCCGCTTGGAGCTTGACGGCGTGGATGGCGTCGCGTGGAAGAATATTTTCAAAAAAAATTTGCCCGCCGACAAGAACTTAAATATTCTCGACATTGGAACGGGCGCGGGATTTTTTGCGGCGATTTTGTCCGAGCTAGGGCACAAAGTTACCGGTATTGACATGTCTGCCAAAATGCTCAACGAGGCTGAAAAAAATCTTCGCGAGCTGAAACTCTTTGCTGAATTCAAAAAAATGAACGCGCAAGCCCTCAACTTTGCCGACGAAACTTTTGACGCGATTGTAACGAGGAATTTAACATGGACGCTCCCCGACGTCAAAGCGGCTTATCGCGAGTGGCGGCGCGTTTTAAAAGTTGGCGGCGTGCTGATGAATTTTGATTCGGATTACGGCGACAAAAATTTTTCAACCTGCTCCAAAACCAAAATCACTGCCGCGCAGATTAGCGAATGCGACGCAATTAAAAATTCCTTGACGATAAGCACACGTCGCCGCCCGATGTGGGACGCGGGTTTTCTGGAAGGAATAAATTTTTCTGTGCGTCTCGAAGAAGACATTTCGCATATCGTTCACAGAGATAATCGTTGCGTCTATGATTTGGTGCCGTTGTTCGCAATCCACGCCGTTAAATAATCAGTCGAATATTTCACACGCGCTGAAGAAAATCGGAATTTCACGAGCCGCGCTAGCCTCGCTGTCAGAGGCGTGCACGGCATTTTTTGTTTTATCGGCGGCGTAAAGTTTGCGAACGGTACCTTCGGCGGCTTCGGCGGGATTAGTTGCTCCGTTAAGCTCACGAACTTTTTTAATCACGTCGTCGCCGGTTAAAACCACAGCCATAATCGGCGCAGAAGTCATGAACTCAACCAGCGCGGGATAATAAGGGCGTCCGATGTGTTCGACGTAATGTTTAGCGGCAAGTTCGGGCGTCATCTTCATAACTTTAACCGCGATAATTTTAAAGCCTGCGTTCTCGTAAATTTTAAGAATATCGCCGGCGTGATTTTTTCCAAAAGCGTCGGGCTTAATGAGTACCAAAGTTTTTTCCATAAAAATTTTCCTTTCCGATTGTAATGGGACGAATTATAGAAAACAATTCAACGAATGTCAAAATGCGGCTCATTCATGCTACCGACGCGATAGCCTTGCAAATCTAACGTGACGTAATCGAAGCCCAAATTTTTTAGCCGCGTTGAAATTTCTTCGTGCATTTTTATTACGTGGCTAAAATCTTCGGGCAAAACTTCAATCCGCGCAATTTTCCCGTGAACGCGAACGCGCAACTGCTTAAAGCCCGCGCTTAATAAAAATTCTTCCGCCGCCTCGACCATAGAAAGTTTTTGTTCGGTAAGTTCCTCGCCGTAAACGAAACGCGACGCCAAACACGCCATTGACGGCTTAGCCCACGTCGGCAAGTTCATTTCTTTAGACAGCTCACGAATCTCCGCCTTATAAAGTCCGACCTCACGGAGCGGGCTTTTTATTTTAAGTTCAGCAATAGCTTTCATGCCGGGACGATAATCGCCGGCGTCGTCTAAGTTGGAGCCTTCAACCAAAATTTTATCCTCAGCAATGCGCAAAAAATTTTTAAACAGTTCGAGCTTGCAAAGATAGCAACGGTCAACAGGATTATCCTTTACGCCGTCAAAGTTCAAAACGTCCGCCTCAAAAATTTTTTGCCGAATGTTATTTTCCGCGCAAAATTTTATCGCCGCGTCGAGTTCCCTCTTCGGAATGAATTTACTTGCCGCCGTTAACGCCAAAACTTTATCGCCCAAAACTTCATGCGCAACCGCTAATAAAAAAGTTGAATCGACGCCGCCCGAAAACGCAACCGCTACGCTTTTCAGTTCGCGCAGATAAATTTTTAAACTCTCTAATTTTGTCATACAAATGATTTCCTTTAATTACCAAAAGTTTTACCAGCCGGATTTTTCAGAATAATTTTTTCAGCTGAAGTAAATAAGCTTCGGCAAGCAAGCGTAAATTCGCATTCGATTTTAAACGCTTGTGATATTCCGCGCCCGTTTCTATCATCAAAAATATTTTTCGTTCGGGGATTTTTATTTTAATTAAGCGCGGCATTAAGTCTGCATTATACGGCCCCAACACTTCGGCAAAGCAAATATCGCGCAAAATTTTTTGTACATGCGTCAAGAAGTCTGCAAACATATCACGCGACCAATCTGCCATTTCCGCGCCCTTTTTGAAAATGTCCTCGTTTGAAAGTTCTGCGCGACAAATTTTTTCCAAAGTGTTGAGTGCCGCCTCGCGAAGTTGTGCCCCGCCCGAATCTTTTAACTTCAACGCCCGCCCAAAACTGCCGTCCGCAATTACTGATAATCTTTCCGCCTCTTGCACGTCGACGCCTTGAGTTATGAGCGCGTCCCGAATCTGCGCGGGCTTGAGCTTGTCGAAATGCACCGTCATACACCGCGAACGAATTGTCATTAAAAGACTTGAGCGGCTCGCCGTCAACAGGATAAAAATTGTTTGGCTCGGCGGCTCTTCAATAGTTTTGAGCAGACAATTTGCCGCCGCGTTGTTCATGAGTTCCGCGCCGTCAATTATCACTACGCGACGCGCAGAATTTATCGGACGCAACGCCGCTTCGGATTGCATTTCGCGTATCTGCCCGATTTTTATATTCCGCGTAGTTTTAGTTGCCTCCGCCTCTACAACGTAAAAATCCGGATGACTTCTTGCCGCGACGAGCCGACAACTTTCACAGACGCCGCAAGCAGAACCGTCAACAGGATTTTCGCAAAGGAGCCCCGCCGCGCAGATTTCAGCCGCTAATCTTTTGCCGACGCCTTCCTCGCCCGAAAATATTACCGCGTGCGGAAATGTTCCCTGCGCGATATTTTTTTGCAGATAAGCAAGCGTAGCCTCGTGCCCTATTAAATTTTTCATCACATGTACAAATCGACGAGCATACCGCGAATTGCATCATGCGCCGCGATAACGTCAAGCGTGTCCGAATGTCCGAGCCGAATTTTTTCCGCCATATCCTCAAGTTTACGGTCAATTTTGCGCACCGTCGTATAAACGCGCTGGCGTCCCATTCTGTCCCAACCTGCCGACGTGTGCACTTCATACATATTGCTGACTGCCGCCCCGACGAAATTTTTTATCAGCGTCCGATATTCTTTAAGTTCCTCGTAAGTTGGCGTTTTGCTGAGCCGCGCCGCCTGGTCGTCAATCTTTTTGAGCATCGCTTCCATTTCTTCATGAGAGACGCCCTCCGATTGTTGCTCCATTAGTTCTGTCTCGAAACTCAATTCTTTATCGCGCAGATGTTCGCCGCCGCCACGCAACAATTCAAACGGGGAAGCGGGCATTCCGGTATTGCTAATTTTTACTGGCATTTTTATCACCTCGTCGCTTAGTTTATACATTTTTGCTTCTAAATTCAAGAAGAGACCGCCGATTAATAATCAGCAGTCTCCTCTGAAAAAGGGCTCCGAAATGCCGTCTCCTCTGAATGTCTAAACCTGCTTACTCGCAGGTGGGTTCCTTAAGCTCGGTCTCTGTTACTTATCTACTAGGACAATTCTCCATCTTCCGAATTCAATTCAGGTTCCCTAAAATTTATGTAGGTTAGACATTATCTGATTCCTCGAACACCCCAGATTAATCCTTCTTCGCGTAGATAATAGCACGAAAAATTTTTTATTACAAGACTTGACAAGCACGAAAAGTTTTATCGATAAGACTTCTTGTAAATGTTGAGCATATCCTCATCACTCAAGGCAACAGGATCGAACCTTAAAAGGAAACCCATTGCGTCGCGGGTGTTTTGAACCATTTTAGGGAACTCATCGGGCGTTATGCCGTAATCGCTCATTTTTAAATTGTCGACACCACAAGCTGCTTGCATTTCCTTTAGCGCGTCGATAAAGTCTTCCGGCTTATCGGCATTAACTTTGCCCATTGCCCGCGCCATGTCGATAAATTTTTCGTCGCAAGCGTGTTTTTCCACAAAGTGCGAGAAGTAAGCAACGGAAATCATAATCAAGCCCGCGCCGTGCGGCAATTCGGAATGATACGCGCTCAAGGCGTGTTCGAGGGAATGTTCAGCCGTGCAAACGCAAACGTCCATTGAAAAGCCGCCGAGCGTATTGGCAAAGGCAACTTGCGTGCGAGCCTCAAGATTTTTCCCGTCGTTAACGGCAATCGGCAAATACTTCGCGAGCTTTGCAATCGCTGTTAGTTCAATCATAGCCGACGCCTCGTTGCAAGCGTTGGAAATGTAACCTTCGGCGTTGTGGAAAAATGCGTCGAAGCCTTGATAAGCCGTAAAGTGTTTGGGAACGGTCAGCATATAAAGCGGGTCGACAATCGCCAAATCGGGATAACTGCCGAAAAACGCGGTCTTCTCGTTGGTTGCGGGATTGGTTATAACTGCGCCTGCGTCGACTTCGGAGCCGGTGCCCGCGCTTGTCGTTACTGCAATGTAGGGGAGGGCTTTTTCCGTCAACGGCTTTTTGCCGCCCGTGCCGAAAAGAATATAATCCCAAACGCGCCCGCCGTCTTTTTGCGGAATAACTGCGGCAATAGCTTTAGCCGCGTCGAGAACGGAGCCGCCGCCTAAACCAACGACGAAATCGCAATTATTTTCGCGACCAAAGTCAACGCCCTCTTGAACAGTCGGTTCCGTCGGATTCGCCGCAATCTTGTTGAAAACTACAAAATCCGCGTTCCAAGCTTTAAGTTCCTCTTGAAGTTTGTCGAGACTGCCATTGGTTTTCGTCGAACGTCCGTTAGAAATGACGATTAAAGCTTTTTTGCCGAGCGGTGCCTCTTTATGAAGTTCGCCGAGCTTGCCCGCGCCAAATAAAACTTTTGTTGGGATATGCCAAGTAAATGCCATACAAATCACTCTCCTAAAAATTTTCTCAATAATTGTAACACATTGAGCCGACTTTAACGCAAGAACTTTTTATCGCGCCGTTTTATATTGCAAAAGTTTAATTGCTATGCTATCATTAAAAAAAAGTTATAAATGATTTATTGGGGGATTTTAGATGTTGAAAATTTCTCCGACGCTCGAAGAGTTTCAAACCTTCGCGCAAAGTTCAAACTTAATCGCCGTAACTGCCGAGATAAACACCGATTTGGATACGCCCGTATCAATTTTTTATAAACTCGTCGACAACGGGCGCGGCTTTATCCTCGAATCGGTTGACACTACTCAACAGGCTTTTGGGCGATTTTCTTTTATCGGCGCGGAACCGTTCGTTGAGTTGCAAGTTTTCAAGTCAAAGCTGATGATTCGCGACGGCGATTTAATGAAATGCATTGACGGCGAACCTGTCGACAGCATTAAAAAATTTATGAGCCGTTATAAGCCCGCCGCTTTGGATAAAAATTTGCCGCTCGCTAATGGCGGCATGGTCGGCTATTTTAATTTTGAAGTCGCCGCAACGTTCGATAGAATTCGCGGACTTGAACTCGACGACGAAGAACTTTTGGGGCAGTTTATGATTTGCCGCGTGATGATTGTACTCGACGCCCTGAAAAATTCTGCGCGGCTGATTTATATCGTCGACGTCAAAGATAAAAATTTGCCCGGACTTTACAAAGAAATTTCTACGCGCATGAACGAT